>CAYVBN010000399.1:0-8035 GCA_964449645.1 uncultured Hyphomicrobiales bacterium | reverse complement strand
CCGCGTCACGCGCGTCGGACGTCTCCTGCGCGCCACCAGCATCGACGAGCTGCCGCAGTTCTACAACGTACTGCGCGGAGACATGTCGCTGGTCGGCCCGCGTCCGCATGCCGTCGCGCACGACAGCGAGTTCTCGCAGCTCATCGCCAACTACGCATTCCGCCATCACGTGAAGCCCGGCATCACCGGATGGGCGCAGGTGCATGGGTTCCGCGGCGAGACTCCGCAGCTCGAGACGATGCAGAGGCGGGTGGAACACGATCTCTGGTACATCAACAACTGGAGCCTCTGGCTCGATCTGAGAATCCTCGCGCAGAGCTGCGTGGAGGTCATGCGGCAACGAAATGCATATTGAACGTTTCGATTGGATGCGCCCTGCTTCGTCGCGAGAGGCAGGCGCTGTGACACGTCGTTGGACCATGGCGTCCGCTGCCGCGGCGGCGGTCTTCATCGCGGCCCTGTCCAGCGGGGCGATGGCGCAGGGAATGCCGTCGGGCGGGTACAGTTCTCAGCCGATGACGGGAGCAACGGGCGGCTTGACGCCGCCCCCGCCGCGTATTTCCGCCTCTCAGGACGTGGGTCTCCTCCGGCATCGGAACGCGTTGGGCAAGGCGTGTCTGCAGATTTGGGGCTACGCGCGTCCGCACACGATGAATCCGAACCTGTACGACCACATGATTTCCGCGGACAACAGTTGCGCCCAGCTCATTACGGTGCAGGTCTGCTATTATCGCTCGACTCAATGCGTGCGGATCGACGTTCCCGGCCGCGGCCACAAAGAGACGCTCCTGGGCATGCTGCCGGCGATCAAAGACTTCCGCTACGAATTCAAAGAGCGGTTCTGACGCGTGGCACGGGTCCGCTGACCGGATCATGCGCGGTCACGCTCTCGCGCTATGAACCGGCGCATGATCTCGTCGGCGAACTGCTGACACTTCGCCGGATCATGCGCGAGCGCAAATCTTCAGTCCCGTTTGCCGGACGCGACGCAGCACGACGCGGTGCACCGCTGATCCGGCATCCACCCCCCTCGTGAAATTGATGCTGCAACGATCCCGGTCCCGGTTCCGCGGTGCGATACGTCGCATCGCTCTGCGCCCGGCACACGAGTGAGAGGCCGCCGCGCGGCCACTTTCTGAATCAGACGATGAGTCGCGGGCGGTCCACCCCCGCGCCGCCCGAAATCGCTTATCTCCGCGATCCGATATCAAGCTGAGACGGCACGTCCGTCATTGGCTTCGGCTTCGAGCCGGCCGTCCCCGGCCAGCTCGCGAACGTCTCCCGTGCCGAATGGGCGAGGGTGCCGGCGATGTAGCCGAACTCGACGGCAATGAGCAGAACAAGCCCATGCCAGAGCGTCTGCAGCCACGCACCGGCCTCCACGCGAAGGAGAACAAGTTCGGCGATGGGGATCAGCACCAGCGGTGCAAGGACGCTCACACCGAAACGGACGCCGCAGGCGGCACCCAGAACGAAATTGGCGATTGCGAGGATCCACATTGAAAGCGCCAGCCCCCCTTTTGGCGATTCCGATTTGGGAGTTCGACGCAATACGCAGGGAAAATCGCTGGAGAAAATTAAGCCACAGTTCGGGTTGAGCTGAAACCGCGTTTCACGGCGCGTGTGGATAACCAGGCGAGGACGCTCGGTCCTCGCCGGTGGTCAACGATAGCCCCAGCCGCTGGCGGTGAACTGGCTCCAGTAAGCCGTGCCGCCGTAGGGTCCGTAAGCGCCGTAGAGCGGATAGCAGGAATAGCGGTCGGTGCAGCCGCCCCAGCAGACGTGGCGGATATGGCATCCGTCGGGGCCGCAGCGCCGGACTGCGCGGCAGGTGCGGTCGAGGCCGACCACGCGTTTGCCGACATAAGGTCCCGAGACGCTGAGGTCGGCCCCCAGCGAAGGCAGGGTCCCGGCGCTCAGAAGCATGGCCGACCCGAGAGCCGCGAAAAGAATGTTACGCATGGGTGTGTCCCCCCAGAATCGCGAGAGAAAATCGTGCATAAATGTGACAGGTCTTGACGGTAAAATCCATAGCACCCGGGCCACACCTGCTCGCTTGCTTGGGCCTGATTCCCGCGAGGGCATTGTGCCGCGACGTGGGTGACGGCCGCCGCAGGAATCCCGCGCTAGTGGCGTGGCGGGGGGACCGATTCCGATTCCGCGCAGGCCGACGTCGCCGTGCGCGAGGGGCTGGGCGTGCGGGCCGACGCCTTCCGGGCCAGCAGCTCGTAAATGAGCGCTTCGTAGGCGTCGATCGCGCGTTCGGGCGCGAACACCGCGGCGCGTGCCCGCAGGCGGTCGGCGTCGACCGGAGTGTGTGCGGCCGTTTGCAGCGCGCCCGCGATCGCCGCGATGTCGCCGCGTGGCACGACGTACCCATATTCGCCGCCGGCGAGAATTTCGGTCGGCCCGAGCGTGTCGGTGGACACGACCGGCAGCCCGTAGGCGAGCGCTTCCACGATGACGTTGCCGAATCCTTCGTGTCGCGCCGTATGGGCATAGAGCGAGGCCCGGGCATAGAAAATCCAGGGCTCCCGGTGATAGCCGAGAAAATGAACGCGGTCCTCGATCGCCAACTGCGAGGCGAGCCGCTCGAGGTCCGGCTTCGACGGACCTTCGCCGAGCAGGGCAAGGTCGAAGTCGGGGTTGTCGGCGCCGAAGCGCGCGAACGCCTTGAGGAGATCGCTCTGCGCCTTCTGCACCTCGTTGAAACGGCCGACGGAGAGCACGATCCGCCGTCCCTGCAGGCGCGGATACATGCGGTCGCATTCCGACGGGTCGACGGGCGCGTTCGGGACGAACACCGGGTTGTAGATCACGGTGCTGCGCCCGTGCGGCATCAGCACCCGCGATTCGGTGAGACGCCGCAGGCCTTCGGAAATGTAGACGACGCGATCGGCGATGCGCGCAACGGCGGGGAAGAACAGGGGCCCAGACCGGCCGAGGATCCCGGTCGATCCGGCGGTCGCGCCGTGCACCGACGAGATCAGGACCGGCTTGATCGGAGACACGAGCTGGGCGATCGCCGCCTTCAGATTGGCGTTGGTGACGGCGGTGAGCACCACGTCGGGCTTGAGTTCCTTCCAAAGCCGAAGAATGTCGCCGACGTGCAGCAAATGCGATCCACTCGGCAACTGCCGCAGCGGGATGCCCGGATCGAGATAAGCGCGGCTCGCGTTGTCCTCGGTTTCGACAACGAACGTGACGTCGTGGCCCCGGCGCGCCAGTCCCGACGCCACGACGGCCCAGACGCGTTCAGCGCCGCCGCCGGCGAGGGAATGAATGTAGCAGACGATGCGGGCCATGCGGTTCCGTCCAGCGCTGGCGATCCTAGACCGCGGCAAGTTTACCCGACATGAACACGAGGGCGAAATGGCTGAATTGTCATTACCGCCTTGACTGGGCGAAGAAATTCCCGCGCGATCGGCGCGTGCTCGCTTGCTCGGCCGGCGGGCCGGCTCAGCGGAAGTGCCCGCAATAGCTCGCCGTAAGCATCCAGCGCGTGCCGGCCGGCTGGGCGCCGCCGGAGGCGATCTCGACGACTTGCGTGTCGAAGCGGGCGGCGTCGAACGCCTTGCTCGGCGCCATGAAGTTTCGCGTGCCCTGCTGGAATTCCTTGTCGAAGGCCATCCAGCGCGCCCACTGCACGCCGTTTGCGGGCCACAGGTTGAGACGTCCCGAACTGAGATAGCTCAGCTTGAGGCCGAGCTGCTCCATGCCGTAGCGATAAACCCGCCCGAAATAGTGGACCTGCTCCGGAACGCTGAACGGCAGCAGCGAATAGAGGCCGGGCGCGGCGCGCACGTTCTCGAGAAAACGCGAGTACATGTTGATGTAGAGCCGCTTGTTCGCCTGCCACTCGGGCGGAATGCGTCCGCGCAGGCAGACGATGTCGCGGTCGAGAAACGGGTAGATCGGCTCGATGAACGGCCGGCAGAGCGCTCCCTGGAGCGACACGTAACGGCGGAAGCGGCTGCGGAAGAGCACTTCGGTGAAGATCTGTTCCGGCGTCTCGCGCAGCGCGCGCGCCTTCTTCACCTCAGCCGTGAGATCGGCGCGCATCGCATCGCGCGAGGCCTGCAGGGCCTCCGTCGCGTCGGCGGTCAGCGGCCGATAGGCCTGATCGGGAACGCCGTGCTGCGAGAAGATGTAGTCGGCCATCTCCTCGTCCGACAACTGGCGCCGATCCTGTTTCGGCGGCAGGCCGAGGGCCTCGCGCCACCTCCCGTGCGAGCGGCGTTTCAACGTGGTGCCGCCCAGCACGATGTCGCCGAGCAGACCGTCGAGCGCGAGCTCGATTCCGTCATCGAGCATCGGCGGCATCAGCGCCTGGTGAAACCATTCGGTGATGCCGTGGCGCTCGAACAGTGGTGCGTGATAATCGCTGAAGAAATCGCCCTGAAGCGGGACGTATTTGTGCGGCATGCCGAGCGTGCCGGCGAGGCGGGCTGCGAGATCGACCTCCGCGGCGCCCGGATAGCCGTAGGTGTAGGCACGCATGTTCGCGTCGGCCCAGGTGCCGCAGATGAGGCGGCTGTCCATGCCGGCGCTGATCTTCGCGCCGTAGACGGCGTCGGTTCGCTTGAGCCGGCGGATCGAGGCGGCCATCAGCCCGACGACTTTCTCGGCCATCTCCTCGTGCGACTTCGGCAGGGTCGGAACGATCTCCTCGTCGCGGCACCAGCGCTCGCGCGTCTCGGTCCCGTCGGACCACTGCACGGTCACGATGCTGCCGTACGGCATGTGCTCGACGCCGCGATAGGCGGTCCGGTCGCCGAATTGATAGCCGAACCAATAGAGCTCGGTGACGCCGACCTGATCGAGCTCGAGCGATACGTCGGCGGCGGCTTCCCGCAGCGCCGGATAGGTCGAGCCGAAGACGAGATCACGGGCGCGGCGCACCAGATAAAGCGGTTGCGCTCCGAACCCGTCGCTCACGAACAACGTGCGGCGCCGCTCGATGTCGTTCACGACGATGTTGAAGCAGCCGTTTTGGATACGGGACAGGAAGGAGCGCAGGTCGCGCGCGATCAGTTCGCCGATCTCCGCCCGCTCGCGTTCCGTCCGGCCGAGATAGAGCCGGTCGTCGAGCACGAAATAGCCGTCGACGGCAATCTCGAAGCCCGCGCGCGTAACGATCCCCGGCCAGGTGCGGCAGTGCTGCGCATGGTATAGGCGCGGCGTATCGCCGAACGGGACGACGCCGAAAAGGGACGAGATCGGTCCCTTTCCACGCTGGTCCGGCTCGCGCCAGCGATCGAGATAAGCCGCAATGTTCATGGGGCGGACTCCAACCTCGCCTTGGCCGGACGCCAAGAGAGTTCACCCGAAAAGATCAGGAAGTCGATTGCGGACAGTCGCAGCTTTCGGCGACGAAATCCATACACGCGCCCACCGACGGAGGCCGGTCTGCGATCGAAATGTCGCCAACGGCGGGACGACGCGCGAATCCGAGACTTGGCCGCGGGCCTCAGAAGCAGGAGCCGACCGCCGATCCCGGATTGCGTCCGCTCGGACACGTCGTCGTCTGGCCGGGGCTCAGGGGCTGATTCCCTTGCAGGCGCGGGTCGTTGAAGAAATAGCCGCCCGTCTCGGGGACGGGTTTCGCCCAGTCCGAACTGTACGGCGAAACGCTGGATCGAGGGGTGGGCACCGGGGTCCCGGGTCTGACGGAGGGAGCGGCATTCGAGCCGGGCGTCGGAACGGTCTGCGCCAAAGCCAAAGCGGGCAGGAGCACTGCGGCGGAGAGAAAGCTCACCGCCATGGGCATTCGCAAGCGCGTCATGGCCGTCGATCCTTCTACAATCCCCCCAGGCGCCACCACATGTATGACGGCGAGAGGGCGAGCGAAAGAGGGGCCCGCCCGGCTGCGGGACGCCGGCCGATGTCATGGGGAAATCAGAGGGGCTTGCGGATCGGGCGGAGCGGCGCAGTCCTCAGGACTGCGCAACGCGGACCGACGACCAGAACTGCGGGTTCGCGGGCGACTGGATGCGCACCCACTCGTAGCTCGTCTTCGACCAGGTGCGGATCTCGGGGGTCAGATTGTCGAGCACCAGATCGGCGTCGCGCGTCCGCACGACGAGCACGAGATGATGCTCGCCCCAATTGGTCACGACTTCGGCCAGCAGCAGCGAGCGCGCCGGCCAGCCGCGCGCGAGCAGCTCATGCCGCTTGGTGACGGCGTAATCGTTGCAGTCGCCGGCCTTGGGCGCCACGACCCAGCCCACGCCGGTGATGCCCGCGGGCTTGTGCCGCGGAGCGATGGTCCGGTTCACCATGCGGTTGACGAGCGTCAGGTCGTGCCAACGCGCCGCGTCGAGAGCCGGGGGGCGCGGCCGAAAGACGATGCGATGCGCGCGGCACTCGGTCGGGTAGCGCAGACAGAAGCGCGCATGCGCCATGGGCGCGAGCGTCGGTGCGCCGAAAGCAACATGCTCGAAGGAGCCGGACAGGCCACGCGGGAAGCCGTAGAACGTTGCGTGCGCGTAGGACAATCCGAACACCGCCGAAAGGACGATGCTGATCGCCAGGGCCCTGAACATCCGAAACATTTCAACTGCTCCCCGCAATGCTCCTTATGTTCGAAGCCTACGAGCGGAACGCTGCGATCACGTTCACCTTGGAAGCGCAAAACGATTCAAATGCTGCAGATTGCGTACTTGATTTGTTAAGAATAACCGGTCAGACGACGGTGAGTTCCCGAACCATCCCGGGGGAAGAACCGAGTGTGGAATTGGCTGGTTTCCCGTAAGGAAACACCACCGGCGAAGGTCCCAGACGGAATCCGCATCTACGCGATCGGCGACGTGCACGGCCGGATCGACCTCCTGGACAAGGTTTTCGAAACCATCGATGCCGATCTCAAAGGCCACCCGGCCGCGCGCCCGATCGAGATCATGCTCGGCGATTATGTGGACCGCGGACCCGCCAGCCGTGAGGTTCTCGACCGCCTGATCACCCGGTCGGCGGAGCGCGAAATGGTCTGCCTCAAGGGCAACCACGAGACCTTCGTGGAGGAGTTTCTGAAGGACCCCACGACCCTGGATTACTGGCGTCAGTACGGCGGATTGGAAACGCTGATGTCTTATGGACTATCGGCTCCGACCCGGGGGGGCGCCGAGGAGCAGGCGCGGCTGTCCGCTGAATTCGCCGCCGTGCTTCCGCAGGCGCACCGGCAGTTCCTGGCCGGCCTGCCATTGAGCTACACCTGTGGCGACTTCTTCTTCGCGCATGCCGGCGTTCGGCCGCGCGTTCCGCTGGAGGAGCAGCGCGAGGAGGATCTGTTGTGGATCCGGGACGAGTTCCTGGCTTGCAATGAACCGTTCGGCAAAATCGTCGTCCACGGACATACGCCCGTGGTGCATCCGGACGTGCGGCCGAACCGGATCGGGATCGATACCGGTGCCTATGCGACCGGCCGGCTCACGTGCCTGAGGCTCGAGCGCGAGGACAGGCAGTTCCTCTGAAGCATCTTCTCCTCTGAGGCATCTTCCGACGAAGTCGGGTGCCGGTTCGCCGTCGAAAATGCGATCCGGCAACGAATCTGTCGCCCGGAATTGATCGGCCCGCGGGGCGACCTTAAGCTCGCGCCATGGCGCGACGAGACCGCTCCTCGCGCGGGGCATTTCGGGCGTTTGGGTCGATGCGGCGCTTCCCCGGACGTTTCATGTTGCGAGCGCACGGCCGAGGCGCCTTGGCCGTGCTGATGGTGTGGCTCGCGCTTCCGGCGGGCGGCGCCGGCGCGCGCGCCGAGGGCGCGGCGCCCGCCGTGCGCGATGTCACTCCGGCCGGCGTCCTGCGCGTGTTCCGCTCGAAGGACAATCCCGACTTTCTGCCCGATGGCGCCCGCCACTACACGAACGTGCGGGTGGGCGACGATGCGATCCTGCAAGCCGACGGCGCGCGGCTCCGGCTCTATGGGATCGCGCTGCCGCCGCGGCGCAAGATCTGCCGAACGGCGACCGGCGCGCGCTGGACCTGCGGGCAGCGGGCCCTGATGGCGCTGCGCGCCCTGGTCGAGGGCCAGCTCATC
>CAYVBN010000398.1:0-6756 GCA_964449645.1 uncultured Hyphomicrobiales bacterium | reverse complement strand
CACCGACCTCATTCAACAGATTCACATCACGGCCGCGCACGCGATCTGCGACATCATCGAGCGCGCGCTGTTCGGCAAGCAGAACGGATCATGACGGAGCGCGAGCGGCCGTGGCCCGGTCCGCCGCGTCCGGCGGCCTTTCTCGATCGTGACGGCGTGCTCAATCATGACGACGCCTATATCGGCACGCGTGAGCGCATTCGCTGGATGCCGGGCGCGGCGGCGGCGGTCGCCCGGCTCAACGCGGCCGGCTACTTCGTGTTCGTCATCTCCAATCAGTCCGGCGTCGGGCGCGGCTATTTCACCGAGTGCGACGTCGACGATCTGCACGCCTGGATGCGAACGGAACTCGCGCGCCAGGGCGCACGCATCGACGACATGCGCTACTGCCCTTATCACCCGGAAGCGACGCTCGACGCCTATCGGCGCGTCTCCGACTGGCGCAAGCCGGCGCCCGGAATGATCCTCGACCTGATGAAGGCCTGGCCGGTCGCGCGCGAGAGCAGCTTTCTGATCGGCGACAAGGAAACGGATCTCGCAGCCGCGCGCGCCGCCGGCATCACGGGCTATCTGTTCACCGGCGGCGATCTCGCGCAATTCGTCGAGACAATTCTGCAAGCCCAGACAAGTTAAAGTTAAATCGGCTCAGTTGCCCGGCGCGACATGACCGATCGCGCCCAGCACCTCGGCTTCGCTCGGTGTCTCGCCTTTGCGCCCGACGATGCGGATCGGTCCCGCGCCGACCGGCCCGGTCAGCCCAGGCTCACTGCCGACGAAGATCGCAACGAGCGGCACGCCGAACGCCGACGCGAGATGCAGCAGTCCGGTATCGGCCCCGACCACCAACGCGGCGCCGGCGATCATCCGCGCCGTCACATCGAGGGGACTGCGTTCGGGAACACGCGCCCCGGGAATGCGCTCCGCGATCCGCTGCGCGCGCGCATGCTCGCTGTCGGTGCCCCACGGAACGAGGACGTCCTTTCCCGCCGTCGCAAGCGCCTGACCGACGGCGATCCAGCGCGTCTCCGGCCATTCCTTCTCGGGTCGCGCGGTGCCGTGCAGCAGCACCGCATAAGGCTTGGCGTCCGGTTGCCCCGATCGCGACCAGTCGAGACCGAAGTCGGGCGGACCGTCCGGCGTGTAGCCGAGCGCCTGTCCGGTCAGGATGCGGTTGCGCGCGACGGCGTGGAGGTTGCGCGCGACGCGGTATGTCACGTCATAGAACGCGGATGCGAGCGGCTCGCGAATGCTCTTGCGGTCGTAGCCGTGACGGCGGCCGTGCGCCAGCCGGGCATACAAGGCGGTGCGCAAAAGCCCCTGCGTATCGACGACGTGATCGTAACGGCGCGCGCGCAATTGACGGAGAAATGCGCGCATCTCCCGCCATGTCGCGCCACTGCCGAGCGCCCCTCGCCACCGCCGGGAGGCGACCGGGATGACCTCATCCACCGTAGGATGCAGCTTCGCCAACGGCGCGAAGCTCTCCTCGACCAGCCATGACAGCCGTGCGGACGGATGCGCCCGCCGCGCGTCGACCAGCGCCGGCATATGGTGAACGACGTCGCCCAGCGAGGACGTCTTGATGAACAGGATATCGGCCATGCCTGCGGCGGCTTTATCGCCCCTTGCGCGCGCCGAAGGCTCTTATACGCCGCCGCCGGTCTTGTCACCGGCGCCGAACCGGCGCATTCACGTCCGCGCGCGCATGATCTGGCGAAGCGTAGGCGGTCCGCCGACAAGATCATGCGCAAATTCTTAACGTTAGAGCGCGATTTGGCGCAAAACATCCATTTTTGCCGATCGCGCTCTTACGGGATCTTCACGTCTGCCGGGCAGAAAGAATGCGCGCACACAGCCACGTCGAGCCGATCTGATGGCCATCCTCGTTACCGGCGGCGCCGGCTATATCGGCAGCCACATGGTGCTTGCGCTGGCGGATGCCGGCGAACGCGTCGTCGTGCTCGACAACCTGTCGACCGGTTTCGACTGGGCCGTGGCGCCGGGCGTGCCGCTCGTCGTCGGCGATACCGGAGACCAGCCGCTCGTCAGTTCTCTGATCGAGCGGCACCGGATCGACGCGATCATCCATTTCGCCGCCTCGATCGTGGTGCCCGAATCCGTCGCCGATCCGCTCGGCTACTACCGCAACAACACCGTCAATTCGCGCGCGCTGATCGAATGCGCCGTCAGGGGCGGCGTGCGCCGGTTCATCTTCTCGTCGACCGCGGCGGTCTACGGCAACCCCGAGCGCGTTCCGGTGAGCGAGACGGCGCCGCCGCAGCCGATCACGCCGTACGGCTCCTCGAAGCTGATGACGGAAATCATGCTGCGCGACGCCGGAGCCGCGCACGGACTCTCTTACGTCATCCTGCGCTATTTCAACGTCGCGGGCGCGGACCCGCAGCTTCGCGCCGGCCAGTCCTCGCGCACGGCGACGCATCTCATCAAGATCGCCGCCGAGGCGGCGGTCGGGCGCCGCAAGGTGGTGCAGGTGTTCGGCACCGATTACCCGACGCCGGACGGGACCTGCATCCGCGACTACATCCACGTGACCGATCTTGTGCGCGCGCATTCGGATGCGCTCGCCTATCTGCGCGCGGGCGGCGCCTCGACCACGTTCAACTGCGGTTACGGACACGGCGCCTCCGTCCGCCAGGTGATCGACACGGTGAAGCGCGTGTCGGGCGTCGATTTCAAGGTCGAAGACGCCGCGCGCCGCGCCGGCGATCCCGCGCAGATCGTCGCCGCTTCCGACCGCATCCGTTCGGCCCTCGGCTGGCAGCCGAGATTCGATGATCTCTCGGTCATCGTCGGCCATGCGCTCGCGTGGGAACGCAAACTCCTGGCGGTTCGCCGGTAAGATCACGCACCAGTTTATTAGCCACCTGACAAGGCGGATTTTTCCTTGAAAATCACGCCCGATCCGGGCAAATCGCGGTTCCGGCGTCGGTGGCGGCGCGCCATACTGCCGGGAATCGAACCCCTCACGGAAACCGTATGGCCGCATCGAGTTCCAAGGCCGACCCCGAGGATCGCTACGCCGCCCGGGAAATGATCCGTCGCCTGCTGGTCGAGCATGCGGCCGGGCATGTGAGGCTCTACGCCATCGCCTTTGCGCTCATGCTGGTGGTAGCCGCATGCACCGCCTTGAGCGCCTATCTGCTCGGCGACGTCATCAACCAGGCTTACGTCCACCGGAACTTCACCGGCATCGTCTGGCTCGGCATCGCCACAGTGGTGATCTTCACCGTCAAGGGGGCCGCCACCTATGGCCAGGCGGTGATGCTGGCGCGCATCGGCACGCGCATCATCGCCGAAAATCAGCGGCGCATGTTCGACAAGCTTCTCAACGAGGGCTTGAGCTTCTTCGCCGACCGTCACTCGTCCGAGTTCATCGCCCGGCTGACGACCGGCGCCAATGCCGCAACCTACACGATCAATCTGCTCATCACGGCGGTCGGCCGGGATTTCTTCTCGCTCGTCGGCCTCGTCGCCGTGATGGTCGTGCAGGATCCGATGATGTCGCTCGTCGGCCTCCTGGTGGCACCGCCCGCCATGCTGGTGCTGCGCAAGCTGATCCGGCGCATTCGCGCCATCGCCACCATGCAGTTCACCGGCGGCACCCGCATCATCGAAACCATGCAGGAGACGCTGCAGGGCATCCGCATCGTCAAGGCCTTCACGCTCGAAGACGAGATGCGCCGCCGCCTCGATCGCAGCGTTCAGGAACTCGAACGCGAATCCGTCAAGATGGCGCGGGTGGCCAACCGCTCGAGCCCGCTGATGGAAACGCTCGGCGGCATCGCCATTTCGGTCGCCATCATCTACAGCGGCTACCGGGTGATCGAGACCGGCGCGACGCCGGGCGAGTTCTTCTCCTTCGTCGCCGCCTTCCTGCTCGCCTACGAACCCGCGAAGCGGCTCGCGCGCCTCAATCTCGACCTGCATTCGAACCTCGTCGGCGTGCGGGTGCTGTTCGAGATCATCGACAGCCCGGCGACCGAGCCGATCGACGACGGCAAGCCGCCGCTCGTGCTCTCGCACGCCCGCGTCGCGTTCGACGATGTGTGCTTCTCCTACCGTCCCGACGAACCCGTGCTTCGCAGCATGTCCTTCGTCGCCGAGCCGAGCAAAGTGACGGCGCTGGTCGGCCCGTCGGGCGGCGGCAAATCGACCATCCTCAACCTGATCCTGCGGTTCTACGACATCCAGAGCGGCACGATTTCGATCGACGGGCAGGACATCGCCTCCGTCTCGCGCCATTCGCTGCGCCAGCAGATCGCTTATGTCGGCCAGAACGTGCACCTGTTCCGCGGCTCCATCCGCGAGAACATCGCCTTCGGCAAGCCGGGTGCGAGCGAGGCCGAGATCGTCGCCGCCGCGAAGGCTGCGCACGCCCACGACTTCATCATGGGTTTTCCGCTCGGCTACGACGCGCCGGTCGGCGAGCACGGATTGCAGCTCTCGGGCGGACAGCGTCAACGCATCGCCATCGCCTGCGCGCTGATCAAGAACGCCCCGATCATTCTGCTCGACGAGGCCACGGCGGCGCTCGATTCCGAATCCGAGCGTCACGTGCAGGAGGCGATCGCCGAGCTCTGCAAGGGCCGCACGACGATCATCATCGCGCACCGGCTGCAGACCGTGATGCATGCCGACCGCATCCTGGTGATCGAGAACGGGACGGTCGTCGAGGCCGGACGCCACGACGAACTCCTGCGCCGCGGCGGGCGCTACGCGTCATTCTATCGGCTTCAATTCGAGAACCAGGGCTCGGTGCCGGCGCTCGCCGTGGCCCGCTGACCCGGCGGCCCGTAGGCATAGAAAAAGCGCGGCGGCGCGGCACTTTGCCGCCCGTCTTCGATGTGGTATCTGCCGAGCGCCACCAGCGATGCGGTGCACGCCGGATCGCATTTTCGTCCTTTCCTCGAAAAGAAAATCCGGATCATGAGCTCAGACAGCAAGCAGTACGTTATCGCTCCGCCTCCTCAGCCGGCACTTGCCGTGGTGGGAACCGACCGCCTCTTTCCGGTTCGACGGGTCTGGTGCGTCGGACGCAACTACGTCGAGCATATTCGCGAGATGGGGCAGGACGAGCGGGCACCGCCGTTCTTCTTCGCCAAGCCGGCCGATGCGGTCGTCCGCGACGGCTCGACTGTGCCCTACCCGCCGCTCACCAAGGACATGCACCACGAGGTCGAGCTCGTCGTGGCGCTCAAGAGCGGCGGCCGCAACATCAAGGTCGAGAAGGCGCTCGACTGCATCTATGGCTACGGCGTCGGCATCGATCTCACCCGTCGCGACCTGCAGATCGCCTCGCGCGAGCAGAAACGGCCGTGGGAGATCGGCAAGTCGTTCGACGCGTCGGCTCCGTGCGGACCGCTGCGGCCGGCGAGCGAGATCGGGCATCCGAAGAAGGGGCGCATCACCCTCAAGGTCAATGGCCAGATCCGCCAGGACGGCGACCTCGAACAGCAGATCTGGAACGTTCCGGAGGTCATCTCGCAGCTCTCCGAGCAGGTCGAGCTCGCGGCCGGCGACATCATCATGACCGGAACGCCTTCCGGGGTGGCGGCGACCGTCGCGGGCGACAAGCTCGAGTGCGAAATCGAGGGCGTCGGCAAGCTCACGGTCACGATCGGCCCCCCGGCCAAGTAAGTCCAAGTAGTCCAAGTCAGCCTGCAAGGACTGACTGAAACGACAAGCGGCTCGGCACCCAGTGCCGGGCCGTTCGACATTCGAATAGCCCTCCCCGGGCTTCCGGTGCGCGCGGCGGCTGCCGTGAGCCGCCCGACTCCGGACGAAGTGGTAGCCCTGCCCTGCTGCAATCCGCCACGCCGCCGAAATCGGTGGAACCCGGCACAATCGACGGCGTTAACGAGCCGTTGACCATGACTCGGAAGCATCCGTCCGGGGCGGTCGCGTGGGAGGGTTCCCGATGGACGTCGTCGGAAAGCAGATCGCCGAACTCGGCGAGCCGGTCCCCTACGGGGATGTGCCGCTCGCGCCGTTCGGCTTGAGCCACCGGACCGAGGCCGAGCTGGCCGCCGCATTGGCCGATCCCCCGGAACACGAGGCCCCGAGCCTCGCCCCGACCGGCATAGAACCGTCGAGGTCCATGCTCGCCTCGCTCGCCGCCCTCGTGCGCCGCTGACCGGGCGCTTCGCCGCGCAAAAATCGAGGCGGCAGAGCCGCCTCGAATGACGAGCGAAAGCTGGAACGTTAGTCCGTCCCGCCCGCCTTGGCCTCCTTGATGAACTCCTCGATCGTGCCTTTCCCGACGCGGGAGGCCATCTCCTCGTAGACCGGCTGGAGCGCCTTGCGCCACGCTGCCTTCTGCTCGGCGGTGAGCGTGATCATTTCGGTCTTTCCGGACTTTTTCATTTCCGCCAGAGCGTCGTCGTTTTCGCTCTGCGAGATGCCGTTGGAATAGGTCGTCGCCTCGGCCATCGCCTTCTCGAGCGAGGCACGGATGTCGGCGGGCAGCCCGTCCCAGAACTTCTTGTTGGTGATGACCGCGTAGCCGATATAGCCGTGGTCGGAGAGCGTCGTGTACTTCTGCACCTCGTGCATCTTCTGGGTATATTCGTTGGACGGCGTGTTTTCGGTGCCGTCCACCACGCCGGTCTGCAGCGCCTGATAGACTTCCGAGAAGGCCATGACCTGGGGGATCGCGCCGAGCGCCCGCATCTGCGCTTCGAGCACCTTCGAGGACTGAATGCGCATCTTCAGGCCCCGGAAGTCCTCGGGCATGCG
>CAYVBN010000397.1:0-11829 GCA_964449645.1 uncultured Hyphomicrobiales bacterium | reverse complement strand
GCGCGCTCGCGTTCTTCGGTCCCGAGATCGACCGTCTCGAGTTCCCCGCCTGGGATTGCCAGCCCTACGACCGCGTATCGCCACACGCCGGCATCGTCGCGCAGCGGATGACCGCGCTGTCGCGCCTCGCCCGCATCGAAGGCCGTGACCGCCCCTCCGTCCTGCTCACGACCGTCAACGCGGTGCTGCAACGCGTGCCAGCGCGCGGGCTGGTGTCGGGCCAGGCGCTCTCGGCGGCGCCCGGCAACATGCTGGCGATGGACGGCATCGTGCAGTGGCTGGAGCTCAATGGCTTCGTGCGCGCGTCGACCGTGCGCGAGCCCGGCGAATACGCGGTGCGCGGCGGCATCATCGATCTCTATGCGCCCGGCTTCGCCGACCCGGTGCGGCTCGATTTCTTCGGCGACACGCTGGAGTCGATCCGCAGCTTCGACCCGGAGACCCAGCGCACCACCGATCAGTTGCGCGCGCTCGATCTCGTGCCGGTGTCCGAGTTCCAGCTCACCACCGAGACCATCCGCCGTTTCCGCCTCGGCTATGTCGAGACATTCGGCGCGCCCGACCGTGACGACATGCTCTACGAAGCGGTGAGCGAAGGCCGCCGCTATCCGGGCATGGAACATTGGTTGCCGCTGTTCCACGACCGGCTCGACACGCTGTTCGATTATCTGCCGGGCACGCCCGTGGTGCTAGAGCCGCTCGCCGAGGAAGCGGCGCACGAGCGCCTGGCGCAGATCGCCGACTACTACGAAGCCCGCCGGCAGGCGCTCAGCGCCGATGGCGCGGGAACGCCCTATCGGCCGCTCCCGCCCGACCGTCTCTATCTCGGCGAGACGGAATGGCGCGACCGCCTCGGCGAGCGTGCTTCGGTCCGCCTCAATCCGTTCGCGGTTCCGGATGCAACCAGCAACGTCATCGACATCGGCGCGCGCCAGGGCCGCAACTTCGCACCCGAGCGGGCGGAGCCGAACGGAAACGTGTTCGAGGCGGTGAAGCGGCACGTCGAAACCCTGCA
Source organism: uncultured Hyphomicrobiales bacterium (assembly GCA_964449645.1). Classification (GTDB taxonomy): domain Bacteria; phylum Pseudomonadota; class Alphaproteobacteria; order Rhizobiales; family Xanthobacteraceae; genus CAYVBN01. The sequence goes on along the minus strand of CAYVBN010000397.1, from coordinate 10,814 downwards.
AACGGCCGGCAAGCGCGTGATCATCGCGCTGTGGAGCGAGGGTGCACGCGATCGCATGAGCCACGTGCTCGCCGATCACGGACTGCACAACCTCTCGCCCGTCGTCTCGTATTCCGACGCGCGCGCGCGCCCGAAGCCCGACATCGGTCTTGCCGTGCTCGGGCTCGAGACCGGCTTCGAGACCGCGGACCTCGCGGTCATCGGCGAGCAGGACATCCTGGGCGACCGGCTGGTGCGCCCGCGCCGCGCCGCGAAGCGCGCGGAGAACTTCATTGCCGAGGTGACGAGCCTGAACGCCGGAGACCTCGTGGTCCATGTCGACCATGGCATCGGGCGTTTCACCGGGTTGAAGACGTTCGAAGCGGCCGGCGCCCCGCACGACTGCCTCGAGATTCATTACGCCGGCAACGACCGGCTGTTCCTGCCGGTCGAAAATATCGAGTTGCTGTCGCGCTACGGTTCGGAGGAGACCGCGGTCGATCTCGACCGCTTAGGCGGCGGCGCCTGGCAGGCGCGCAAGGCGCGCATGAAGCAGCGCATCCGCGAGATCGCCGGCGAGCTCATCAAGGTGGCGGCCGAGCGGCAGCTGCGCGAGGCGCCGCCGCTCGCGGTCGGCCATGGCCTCTACAACGAATTCTGTGCCGGTTTTCCCTATGAGGAGACGGAGGACCAGCAGGCGGCGATCGACGCCACGCTGCGCGACCTCGCCTCCGGCCGGCCCATGGATCGCCTCGTGTGCGGCGACGTCGGCTTCGGCAAGACCGAAGTCGCGCTGCGCGCGGCATTCGTCACCGCGCTGAGCGGCAAGCAGGTGGCGGTCGTGGTGCCGACGACCTTGCTCGCCCGCCAGCATATGAAGACGTTCACCGAACGCTTCCGCGGATTTCCGGTGCATCTCGCGCAGGCCTCGCGGCTCGTTTCCGCAAGCGAGCTCGCCAAGGTCAAGCGCGGGCTGGCCGAAGGTCAGATCGACATCGTCGTCGGGACGCATGCGTTGCTCGGCAAGACGGTGAAGTTCAAGGACCTCGGTCTCGTCATCATCGACGAGGAGCAGCATTTCGGCGTCGCGCACAAGGAACGCCTGAAGACGCTCCGCTCCGAGGTGCATGTCCTGACGCTCACGGCGACGCCCATCCCGCGCACCTTGCAGCTCGCGCTCACCGGGGTGCGCGAACTCTCGATCATCGCCTCGCCGCCGGTCGATCGCTTGGCCGTGCGTACGTTCGTCGCTCCGTTCGATCCGTTGATCGTGCGCGAAGCGCTGCTGCGCGAGCGCTATCGCGGGGGCCAGGCCTTCTACGTCTGTCCGCGCATCGAGGATCTCGCCGGCGCCAAGGAGTTTCTGGACAAGAACGTACCCGAGGCGCGCGTCGCGGTGGCGCACGGGCAGATGCCGTCGGGCGTGCTCGAAGACGTCATGTCCGCCTTCTACGACGGCAAATACGACGTCCTCCTGTCGACCACGATCGTCGAATCCGGCCTCGACATTCCGACCGCGAACACGCTCATCGTGCACCGTTCCGACATGTTCGGCCTCGCGCAGCTCTACCAGTTGCGCGGGCGGGTCGGACGCTCGAAGTCGCGCGCCTATGCGCTGTTCACGCTGCCGGCCTCGCGCAAGATCACGCCCCAGGCCGAGCGCCGCCTCAAGGTGCTGCAGTCGCTCGATACGCTCGGCGCCGGCTTCCAGCTCGCCTCGCAGGATCTCGATATCCGTGGCGCCGGCAATCTGCTCGGCGAGGAGCAGTCCGGCCACATCAAGGAGGTCGGGTTCGAGCTCTACCAGCAGATGCTGGAGGAGGCGGTCGCGAGCCTCAAGGCGGGGATCACCGAGCCGGTGGCCGACCGCTGGTCGCCGCAGATCACCATCGGCACGCCCGTGCTCATCCCCGAGGACTACGTCGCCGATCTCTCGGTGCGGCTCGCGCTCTATCGCCGGCTTGCCGAGATCGAGGACGAGCGCGAGATCGACAGCTTCGGGGCCGAGCTCGTCGATCGCTTCGGCCCGATGCCCGAGGAGGTGCGCCACCTGCTCGACATCGTCGCCATTAAGGCGCTGTGCCGCCGCGCCAACGTGGAGCGGATCGAGGCCGGCCCGAAGGGCGCGGTCGTCGCGTTCCGCGACAACTCGTTCGCCAACCCGGACGGCCTCGTCGCCTTCATCCGCGAGCAGGGCAAGGACGCGCGTGTGCGCCCCGACATGAAGGTCGTGTTCTTCGATGAATGGCAGATGCCGCAGGAACGCCTCAAGGGCGCGACCGCCATCCTGCGCCGCCTCGTCGCCATTGCCGAGCGGGCGAAGGCGGCGTAAGCGGCGCGCAGGGACTCGCAGCAACCAGACGAAATCCCAGACCAGGATCGTCGTTCACACGAGCCCACGTGTCCCGGGCGCGGTGCAGCGTGAGCGGAGCGAGCGGTGCGCCGCAGACCCGGGACCCAGACCAGGATCAACAGCCGCACCGGGCCCCCGGATCAGCCGCACGGTACGTCGCACCGCGCCGCGTCCGGGGCACGAACCTGCGTGTGCGTGATCCGTGTGTCGAGGATACACCTCGGCGCGCCCGAGAACGGTCAGAGAAAAGGGCGGTCAGCCTGACCCCAGCCCTCATGATCCGCGCTCCCGCTTCCGCCATTCGCTTAGCCGTTGAAACAGAACGAACAGTCCGGGAATGAGCAGGATTCCGATAACGGTCGCCGCCAGCATGCCGGAGAACACGGTGACCCCGATCTGCCGGCGGCTCGCGGCGCCGGCCCCGGTCGCGACAACGAGCGGCAGCACGCCCAGGATGAAGGCGAAGGCCGTCATCAGCACCGCGCGGAAGCGCAATCGCGCGCCCATCATCGCGGCTTCGACGATCTCCATGCCGGCCTCGCGTTGTTCCTTGGCGAATTCGACGATCAGGATCGCGTTCTTGGCTGCGAGCCCGATCAGCAGAACGAGCCCGATCTGCGCATAGATGTCGTTGACGAGCCCGGCGATCCACAGCCCGCACAACGCGCCGAGCCCCGCGACGGTCACCGAGATGAGCACCGCGAGCGGCATGGTCCAGCTCTCGTACTGGGCGACGAGGAACAGGAACGCGAATACCAGCGCCAATCCGAAGACCCACGGGGCCTGACCGGCCGACGCGATCTCCTGCAGCGAGATTCCCGACCAGGAATACGTGTAGCCCTGCGGCAAAGTCTTCGATGCCACCTCGTCCATGGCCTGCAGGGCGTCGCCCGAGCTGCGGCCCGGTGCCGACTGGCCGTTCACGCTGACCGAAGGAAACTGGTTGTAGCGGGTGATCGCCGAGGCGCCCAATACGGTCGTCAGTTGCACCAGGCTCTGCAACGGGACCATGTCGCCCTTCGTGCTGCGCACGTAAAGCCTGTTGATGTCCTCGATCTCGTTGCGGAACTGGTCCTGGTCCTGCACCTGCACCTGGAAGACGCGGCTGTAGAGATTGAAGTCGTTGACGAACAAGGAGCCGAGATGGGCCTGCATGGTGGTGAAGATCTCGGCCGGCGACACGCCGAACTGTGCGATCCGCGTCCGGTCGATGTTGGCGAGGATCTGCGGCACGGACGCCGTGAACGTGCTGAACACCGCGGCCAGCCGCGGATCCTGGTTGGCGGCGATCAGCAGGCCCCGCATGGCCGCGGCGAGATCCTGCGGCGACTGGCCTTCGATCGCCTGAAGCTGAAAATCGAAGCCGCCGGTGCGTCCCAGGCCGGGAATGGGCGGCGGGTTGAACGCCACGATGGTCGCGCGTGGATCGGCGGCGAACTGCGGCATGAGCCGGCCGATCAGGGCGTCGACGCTCTGCGAGGCTGGCCGCTCGCTCCAGGGTTTGAGGACCGGGATCAGCAGGCCGACATTGGAGCCGGCACCCGACAGCAGGCTGTAGCCCGACACGCTGATGATGTTGGCGACACCCGGCGTGTTCTGGATGCGGTTGCGGACGTCGTCCATCACCCGTTGCGTGCGCGGAAACGCGGCGGCATCAGGCAATTGGACGTTGACGAAGAAATAGCCCTGGTCCTCGCTCGGCAGGAAACCTGCGGGCAGCTCGCGGAAGATGGCGTAAAGCCCGGCGCTGATCAGCACGAAGGCGAGAATGACGACGAGAACGCGGCGTCCGAACCATCCGGCCACCCGCACGTAGCCATTGCGCGTGCGCTCGAGCACGACGCGGAACCAGCGTAACGGCGCGATCGGTTGTCCGTGCGGCGGCCGCAGCAGGAGGCCCGCAAGCGCGGGGCTGAGCGTCAGCGCGTTCACGGCCGAGAGCACCACCGCGACGGTGATCGTCACCGCGAACTGGCGATAGAGCTGTCCGGTGATCCCGCCGAGGAACGCCACAGGCACGAATACCGCGCCGAGCACGAGCGTGGTGGCGATGATCGGGCCGGTCACCTGCTGCATCGAGCGGTGGGCCGCTTCCGGCGGCGAAATCTCCGGCTCTTCCTCGAGAATGCGCTGGACGTTCTCGACCACCACGATGGCGTCGTCGACGACGAGGCCGATGGCGAGCACGAGTGCGAACAGGGTGATGGTGTTGGCGCTGTAGCCGAGGACGTAGAGGATGGCGAGCGTGCCGATCAACGCGACCGGCACCGCGAAGGTCGGGATGAGCGTCGCCCGGAATTCCTGCAGGAACAGATAGGTGACGAGCACGACGAGCACGAAGGTGATCGCCAGCGTGAACACGATCTCCTCGATGGTCGCCTTCACGAAATCGGTCGTGTCGAACACGATCGCGTACTGGATGTCCTGCGGAAAGCGGGCCGACAGACGCTTCAATTCCGCGCGCACGGCCTGGCTCACGGCCAGCGCGTTGGCGTCCGGCGCCTGATAGATGATGACGGTGGCCGACGGCTTGCCGTTGAGCCGGGATTCGGCGGCATAGGACTGCGCGCCGAGCTCGACGTTCGCCACGTCGCGGATGCGCACCACGGCGCCGTTCGGATTGGTGCGCAGGACGATGTTGCTGAACTCCTCGGGGTTCGCCAGTCGCCCATGCGCCACGATGGTGAGTTCCTGCTGCTGGCTGCTGGCGATCGGCGGGCCTCCGATCTCGCCCGCCGAAGCCTGGACGTTCTGCGCCTGTATGGCGGCCACGATGTCCGTCGCGGTGATGCCGAGCTGGTTCATGCGCGTGGGGTTCATCCAGATGCGCATGCTGTAGTCGAGCGCGCCAAGCACGGTCGCATTGCCGACGCCGGGAATGCGGGCGAGGGCGTCGCGCACGTTGATGCTGGCGTAGTTGCTGATGAAGATCGGATCGTGCGTCCCCTGCGGCGAGAACATGTTGACGCCGAGCAGGATGCTGGTCGATTGCTGGCGGATGGTGACGCCCTGTTCCACCACGCTCGCGGGCAGGCGAGGCTCGGCTTGCGTGACCCGATTCTGAACGTCGACCGCGGCGAGGTCGGGATCGGTGCCGATCTGGAAGGTCACGTTGAGCGAATAGGAGCCGCTGGTGCTGGTCGATGACATGTACAGCATGTTCTTGGCGCCATTGACCTGCGCCTCGATCGGAGCGGCGATGCTGTCGGCCACCACCTGGGCGTCGGCGCCCGGATAAGTGGCGGATACCTGCACGACGGGCGGCGTGATCTGCGGGAATTGCGCCACCGGAATGACGGTGAGCGAGATCAGTCCGGCAAGGGTGATGACGATGGAGATGACGATCGAGAGATTGGTCCGGCGGATGAAGAGATCGGAGATCATGGTGCATTCCGCCGCCGGCCAGTCACACCTATCGTCCGGGCCGCGATTGACTGTCGGGCGAACTGTCGCCCGCCGATGGAGCGGGGCGGCTTGGCGGCGTCGGTGACGAACTCTCCGGAACCGCGTTGACCACCTGACCGGGCCGCACCTTCTGCGCGCCTTCGATGATGACCTGGTCGCCGTTGTTGAGGCCCGATGTCACCGCCACGCTCTGCTGGATCTGTGGCCCGGTCTCTACTGTCCGGCGTTGCACGCGATTGTCCGGGCCGACGACGAGGACGTACCGGCCCTGGTTGTCCTGCTGGATGGCGCCGGCGGGCACGAGAAAACCGGTGGCGGGCGTTTCCGGGGTGATCACGGCGGTGGCCAACATTCCGGGAAGGAGCAGCCGCTTCGGGTTGGGGAAGTCGGCGTAGACCGCCACTGTTCCGGTCGAAGGATCGACGCGGTTGTCGACGAACGCGACATGGCCGGTCTCCGCGAACATCGAGCCGTCGGCCAGCCGCAGTTTCGGGATGAAGCGGGCGTTCATCTCCTCCTGCGTGGCGTTCGGGTGTGCCTGCCTGTAGCCGACGAGATCACGCTCGTTGACCGAGTAGACGACGCGGATCGGATCAAGCTGCACGACGGTCGCCAGCGTTCCGGTGGTCGGACCGACGAGATTGCCCTGGGTGACGGCGGTCGCGCCGATGCGGCCGTCGATCGGCGAGGTGATCCGTGTGTAGCCGAGATTGATCTGGGCGGTGTTGACTTGCGCCTGCGCCGCCTTGACGTTCGCTTGCGCGACGTCGCGTTGCGCCCGCGCCTGTTCAAGGGTCGATTCCGCGGCGGTCCGGTGCTCGAAGAGCTGTTGCTGACGATCCAAATTCTGCTGCGCCTGGATCAATGAGGCCTGGGCGCTCTGCAACTGGGCCTGCGCGGAGGCAAGCGCCGCCTCGTACAGTCCGGGTTCGATGACGTAGAGGAGGGCGCCTTTCTTGACGTCCTGGCCGCCCTCGAATGCGACCTGCTGCAGGGTGCCGCTTACCTGGGCGCGGAGATCCACCGACTCGATCGCCTGCACGCGGGCGATGAATTCGCCGCTCTGATTGAGCTCCTGTTCCTGCACCGTGATGTAAACGACGGCGGGAGCGGGCGGCTGTCCGGCGCTTCCGCCTGTTTGTGCGCTGGACGGCGACGACAGAGCCAGGCTTGCGGCTGCCACGCACAGGCACAGCCGGAGGCGGCCTCGGCTCGCATGGGTGAGCGGTGTCCGGAGAGAGTGTCGCACGCCGTCCTGCGGTATTGACCTCGGGGACCTCTCCCCGACAACCACCGGCGGCGTTGCAAGTTCCTTGGGATCATCTCGCGCGGCGGCCCGATACCTCGTTCCGGCGCGGCCTTTGCGGTCATCCGGACTGCGGCCCGGCGGGACGGTTCAGGGGCCGCCGGAGAGAATTCTCGGCGCTATCTGTCGCCGACGAGCTTGGCGAACAGATAGCTGCTCAGGGGCATGAACAGGGCGATGCCGGAACGTCGGGCGGATGTTTTTGGTGGTGTGCCGCCGACGTGACCTGCCTGTGGCGCACCGTGCCCCTATATTTTTCCGGGGCGGCCTCAGCCTTGCGCGAGGCTTCCCTCGGTGCGGTGCTCCGCCATCCGGCGGGCATATTCGGGCGCAGCCCGGGCGATGGCGGCCGCCAGATAGTCCGCTGGCTGCGCGCCAGAGACCGCAAAGGCGCCGCCAAAGATGAAGCACGGCACGCCGCCGATACCGGCGTCCGTCGCCGACTTGGCTTCCTGCTCGATGCGGGCGACGTCGGTGTCGCCGGCGAGTCTTCGGCCGATGTCTTCGCCGTCGAGCCCGCAATCGACGGCGGCGCGGACGAGCACCGCACGGTCGGTGAGATCGCCGCCTTCGGTGAAATAGAGATCCATCAGCCGCTGCTTCATGCGCGCCGCCTTGCCGCTCTCCCCGGCCCAGAGGATGAGACGGTGGCAATCGAGCGTGTTCGGCTGGCGCGCGATCTTGTCGATCGCGTAGACGAGCCCTTCCTGGGCGGCGTTCGCAGCGACGCGGCGCGCCATGCCGTTGTAGCGTTCGACCGATCCGAATTTGGTGGTCAGATATTCCTCGCGGCTGATGCCCTCGCGGGGAATCCACGGATTGAGGAAATAGGGACGCCAGCGCACCTCGACCGGAATGCCCGGCTGCATGGCGATCGCATTCTCCAGCCGGCGCTTGCCGATGAAGCACCAGGGACAGACGACGTCGGACACGACGTCGATCGGCAACGGAGTGGCATCGAGGCTCATAGGCGCTCCTCGCGTGGATGCGGGAGCCTAGCGCATGATCCGGCGAAGTGTAAGCGGTTCGCCGATAAGATCATGCGCTAGTTTATCAAGTTAGAGCGCGATCCTGCGCAAAACCGGTGTCCACTTTTGCGGATCGCGCGCGCATGATCCGGCGAAGTGTAAGCGGTTCACTTTTCTGGATCGCGCTCGCAGGCGCGTTACACAGCCACCTTGTCGGCATCCGACACGCGGGCGAGAAGCGAGTGGGCCGTATCGCTCGCCCGCAGCGAGGCGAGCGTGATGGTTGGATTGATTCTAGAATCCTGATGCTCGGGGGCGAGCGCCGTGTGCTTGAGCACGCTCGCAACACGCCGCGCCACGACATGCGCGCTGCGCAGGTCGGTTCCTCCGAACGCCAACAAGATGGCTGCGTCCTCGGTACAGCAGGCGAAGTCCGAGCCGCGCAGCAGCCGGCTCACGATCCTCGCCGTATCCAGGCCGCCGCGCCGATCCATTTTCGGCGTGAACGAGAAGCGGGCGACCGACAGGCTCTCGCCCGATAGCTGAGCCGCTCCGACGGCGCGCTCGAGGTCGTGCAGGAAAGCGCTCTCGGTGAAAAGCCCCGTGCACGGATCGAGCATGCCGTCGGCTTCGATCGCGCCGAGCAAGCGGCGCAGCCGGCCTTCGAAGGCGTGCAGACGAACCGACGGAAGCAGCCGCTCGACGACCTCGACCGGTTCGCCGTCGACGCGCTCGAAATTGGGCAGATGATCCGGATCGGCATCGACCCCGAGTCCGGTAAGGGCGACCACGGGCAGGTCACGGAAACGCGAGTCCTCGCCCAGAACAGTGAGGAACGCCTCCACGATGCGCGGGCTGAAGCCGTCGCCGATCAGAATGCCGTCGACGTCGCGCACGTTGAGATAGCGGGCCGCGGTCTCGACCGAGAGGGCGCCAATGAGGCCGACGCGCTCTCCGACCGCGACGCACAGCGCCGGATAGGTGCGCCCGCGCCCGAGCACCAGCACGGTCGCATCCTCGAGCGGATCGCCTTGGAGCTTTGGCACGCCGGCGCTCCCGTCGGCCAGCATCTCGGCCCGGCGCAGAACCGTCCCGTGCTTGTTGCGGTTGCGCAGCGCGGAGGCGAGACGCGCGACGAGCCGTTTCGCGGAGGCATCGGCCGAGGTGGGGAGCACGGCCTCGCATGCCGGCCGGCTTCCGGACGACATGCGTGCGACGACCGGCATGATGGGCGCGCGCACGGCGGCCAGGGTCTTGAGGAGCCGCGGTTCGCAAGGACCGTCCGGCTCGGCGAGCAGGACGGCCGTTGGGCCGATCTTCGTGATGGCCGTAGGAGCCTCGGCCCAGGTGGCCTCGATCACCGGGAATGCGCCCGCCCCCGCCAATGCGGTGACGATGTCCGACTGCCGCTGATCGGCGATGACGACGACCGGACCTTGCAGCGACATGGGGACCACGCAACTCGACAGGAGAAGGTGCAACCTTACGCGTCAGCGCTTAATGGAGCGTCAATGGCGCCAGGCGGATTTCGGCCCGCAGGCGGGTGTCAGGCGGCGGAGGCCTGTTCGAGCGGCTGTTGTGTGGCCCGCCGGTCGCGGAAGGCGGCGACGAGCAGCGGATTGGCGCCGAGCGCGATGAGCGCGCGCTGCATGGCCTCGCGATCGGCCGCGCTGCCCGCGAGCCGCTGCCCGCCGAGCGTATCGGGGAGGGCCGCGAGCGTGCTTCCGTCTTCGACCTGCGCCACGAGCGCCTGCAGGTCGCGCAGGGCGAACCGGTAGCCGCCGACGCTCACCACCCCGGGAGGCGGGCCGGTGACGACGAGCGCGGTGCGGTCGAGCCGGCAGGTGTAACCGGTGTCGACGAAGCCATTGTCGCCCATGGCGAAGTAGGGGGCGTCGCCGCGCTCCGCACCCGGCGGGAAGGGGAATTGCGGCACCATCGGGCCGCGCAGCGCGACGGTGCCCGCCTCGGAGCGGACGATGTCGACCACCGGAAGGGCGCCTGGCTCGTCCTGCGGTGCCGTGATCGTGCCAAGCCGGATCGGCGCCGGACGGCCGTCCGCCCCCCGCCGGGCGGCGAACAGGGCCGTCTCCCCAAAAGCGTGGACATCGATCATGACGGTCGACGGGTCGCGCCAAGCCGGGCTGCGGGCGACCCGCTCCGGTGCCCGCCAGACCGAGAGGATCGACTGCGGCCCGCGGCCATCCGGCCATCCGGCGCCAACGAGGCGCGGCACGAGCGGGCCCGGGAGGACCACCGAATCCACGCGCTGGTCACGGTATTGCGCGGCAAATGCCGCGGGGTCGAACGGCTGCTGCAGCAGCAGCGTCCCGCCTGTCAGCAGCCAAGGCACGAGCGTGGCGGCAAGGTCCGCGAAGGAGCCCGGCGCCAGCGCCGACATGATAACGGCGTCCTCGGCCATGCGGCTTTCGAGCAGCACCGGGAGGCCGCCAGCGAGCAGCGCAATGTGATTGCGCGCCACCGGCACCAGCCCGTCGGCGGTGACGTCCCAGGTGACGCAGGCGACATGCGCGGCGGGATTGAGGTCGCGTTCGAGCGGCGGCATCGGATCGGGGGCGATCCGGAGCAGATCGTCCATGGCCACCAGGCCGTCCGGCACACGCTCGCCGAACGCGCAGACGTGGCGGATCGGGAATACTTCGGCCGCGATCGTCATGGCAAGCTCGCCATGGTCGGTGTCGCCGATGCGGGTAGTGGTGATAAGCGCCTTGGCACCCAGCCGTGACAGCGCCGGCGCGGCTTCGGCGCGGCGCCAGAGCAGCGGCAGCGGGGCCGCAATCAT
>CAYVBN010000396.1:0-2852 GCA_964449645.1 uncultured Hyphomicrobiales bacterium | reverse complement strand
CGAAGACCATCTTCGTCTCGCCGATCTCGATCTGGAACGTTCGGTCGCTGACCGTGAAATGACTCATGTCCTTGTTGACCGAACCGAGCGCGTTGATGATTCGGCGCACCATGTCGATCAGCAGGACGATGCCCTCCGTCTGCTTGACGTTGAGAGCTCCCATCTCCGGCCCGAGATATTTGCGCAGCTCGCTCTCGGTGTAACTGAGTTGACTGAGGTCGTGGCCGAGATCCCTGATGCGGTCGTCGCGCTCTCCGTGCGCCATGATGCAATCTCCTTGTCGGAGCCCGTTGGACGTTGGTCGCCGGGCACTGCGTACCGGCTATTCGAGCTTGAAGTAGGACGCGGCGGCCGCGATCGTCTGACCGGTGCGGGCGGCTTCGGCGAGCGCAGCCGGAAACACCTGCGCGGCATCGGCCGGCTGTTGGGGCTGCAGCGCGCTCAGCGGCCGCGCGCTGACGACCGCGAGCAAAATCTGCGGCTGGGCCGCCGAGAGATTGTCGAGCTGCATGCGCAGGCTGAAACTTCGGCCATCCGGCGTCGTCTTCGTCAGCGCGGTCACGTTGTTGACCGAACCGTCGTCGGAGACCAGCAGAAGCTCGAGATTCCGGTCGCCATATCCGGTCACGCTGCCGGTCAAGATCTCCCCGCTCCGCAGACTGGTCTGGCCGATATCGAGCTGCGGCGCCGCGCCGCGCTGTGCGCGCAGGCGGCCGAGAAACGTGATGGCCGGGCATTGCCGTTCGGTGACCTGACGGATGCCGATGTCCGCCTCGAAACCGTTCGCCTTCTTGAAATCCGAATCGAGCGCCTGAAACGGCGCGAGCGAATGGCCGTAACCTTCGATCCGCGCTGCCGCGTCCCCGACCGAGATCGGCGTTACGAAAAAGCAGTCACCGCCGTCGTACTCGTTCACGTAGCGCGTGATGCGATCGACCCGGCCGACACGGGCAGAGGCCGGCGCATTGGCGTCGAGCCCTCCGTCGGGAGAGGCCTTAGCCACGTTCGTTTCGGGCATCGGCGAACTCGGCCGCGTCGTCGATTGGGGCGGCGCCAGTTGCGGAACGTCAGGCGGACCCGATGGCGTCGACGGAGCAACCGGGGAGACCTCGGACGGCAGCGGCGCCGTCGCGAGTTTTTCCTCGGGTGGCGCAGGGTGGAGCGCCGGCGCGGCAGATGGTGGCAACGTATCCCCCGGGCCAGGGCCGGGCGCGGCAAGCGGTGACGGCGCGGTCGCAAGCGTCCCGGACGCCCCATTCGCATCGCCCTGCAGAGACGGCGGGGCGGGAGACTGTCGGACGGCCTCCGGCTGCCATAGCGAGACGGCGGCAATTCCGCCGATCAAAACAACGGCGGCACAGGCCGCCCCGGCGAGAAGCCATCGCTTGCGCGACGACGGCGTGCCGACGCGAGGCGGCCCGCTGAAGCCTTGACTGGGGGCGACCGAGGAGCCTGCCAACATGGCGGCCACCGCGTTCATCGAGCCCGGCCGGTTCGACGGATCGGGCTGCAACATCTGCTCGAGCAGCGGGCGCATGCGCATGTCGATGCCGCCGAGATCGGGCACCTTGCGCCGCTTCTCGACCACCTGGACCTGGCTGCCGGCCATGTCGATCGCCTGGCCGGTCATCGCTTCGGCCAGAACGAGGCCGAGGCTGTAGATGTCGGACTTCGCCGTGACGTCGCCGCCGAACAAACCAAGCTGCTCCGGCGAGACATACTTGTACTTGCCGGCGAAGCCGCCGCCGATGATCGTGCCTTCCTTCGTCTGGGTGAAGCGCGCGATGCCGAAATCGATGATCTTGGCGCGCCCCACGTCGCCATCGGGAACGATGATATTGTCGGGGGCGACGTCGCGGTGGACGATCCCGTGCTCGTGCGCGGCATGCAGGCCGGCGGCAATGCGCTGCCCCAGAGTCCGGACCGCCTCGAACGTGAGCGGTCCGTCGCGCAGCAGATGCGACAGCGACCGGCCCTCGACGAATTCCATGGCAAGGTACGGGCGGCGCAGATCAGGATCGACCGAGCAGACGTAATAGCGAACGATGGCGTCGTGATGCAGCGTGTGCAGCGCGGACGCTTCCTTGCGGAACAACCCGAGCGCCGCCTCGTTCTCGCCGAACTCCGGCCGCAGCAGCTTGATGGCCACCGGATCGCCGGTGTGGATCGTATGGCCCCGGTAGACTTCTCCCATGCCGCCGGAGGCGACGAGCAGATCGACCTCGTAGATGCCATTGAGGCGGGTTCCGGGAGCGACCCGGGCAACGGACGAGCCGGGGGAGAAATCGGCGGCCATCACGCGCCCCAACTTGCGGCCGGCCCGGAATCTTCGGGCAGGACAACCGTATCGTCGGGACGGTTCCGGACCACGATCACCGTCACGTTGTCCTCGGCCCCGCGTTCGAGCGTGAGCGCGATCATCCGCTCGCACGCCGCCTGCGAGGAACCGGCATTCACACAGTCGAGGATTTCGCTGTCCTCCAGGTGGAGGGTCAGTCCGTCGCTGCAGACGACGAACACGTCATCGGGCTCCAGCACGCCGCTGCGCATTTCGAGTCTCGGATCGTCGTCGACGCCGATCGCCCGCGTCACGATATTGCGACCCGGCCAGCCCTTCGCCTCGCGCTCGTCCAGCAGGCCCTCGGAAATGAGTTCCTGCACCTCGGTGTGGTCGCGCGAGATCTGCTGAATTTCGCCGTTGCGGACGAGATAGATGCGGCTGTCGCCCGACCAGAGGCAGGCAAAGTGCTGGTCGTAAATGAGCAATGCCGCGAGCGTCGAGCCCATGAGGGTTCCGCGCTCGCGTGCGATCTTGCGCAGATGGGCATTGGCCTTGAGCACCCGGTCCTCGC
>CAYVBN010000395.1:0-8969 GCA_964449645.1 uncultured Hyphomicrobiales bacterium | reverse complement strand
CGCATACGTGGAATACGTGTGGTAGACGACGCCGTCCTCCTGCACGAAGGCGCTCATGCCGGGCCTGTCGCGCACATAAGTGGCCGCGTCGGTGCCACACATGGCGGCGAATTGACGGACGGGCTCCGGGAACTGCTCCGCGACGACCGGATGGCCGCCGCGCCGGTAGTTGTATTCGACGCCGCCCTTGCGCTGCTGCTCTTGCGTGATCGAGACGTTGAAGTCGAAATTGAAGTCGCTGCCATGCGCGGACGCCCACGGGAAGCTCCAACCCATCCGCCGCTTGTACGCCTGCAGCTTGGCGAGCGGCGCCTGCGACACCGCCCAGAGCATCACGTCATGGTGGGCCAGATGGACGGCGAAACCGTCGAACCCATCCGCGATCGCCGAGCAGGACGGACAACCTGCGTTGTAGTCGGGCCCGAACATGAAATGATAGACGAGGAGCTGTGAACGCCCTCTGAAAAGGTCTGCCAGCGAGGCGTTCCCGTCATCGGTCTCGAATCGGTACGCCTTGTCGATCCGCACCCATGGCAATTCCTGGCGGCGCAATGCCAGCTCGTCGCTCTGACGGGTGAGTTCCTTCTCCGCCTCGAGCAGCTTGAGCCGCGCCGCGAGCCACTCTTCACGTGTTCCGGTCTTGTGCTGCATCATCGCCCGATACTCCCTTCGTCAAATGTCCCTCGTCGTTCGTTTGCTCTCGAGACGACGCGCTGGTTGATAGAGGCGAGATAGGCTAGGAGCGGGCATCCGTGGGAGTGACAAGTGTGGCGGGATTCCGATGGACTCGCTGATCACGGCCGCCGCGCGGGCGCTCGCCGCAGGTGATCCGCTCGGCGCATTGAACCGCGTCGCCTTGCGCGACGATGCGCCGGCGCTTGCTTTGCGCGGCATCGCCATGGCGCAACTCGGTGACCTGGTTCGTGCCAAGGCTCTCCTGAAAAGCGCCGCCCGCGCGTTCGGACCGAAAGAGGCCGTGGCACGCGCGCGGTGCATCGTCGCCGAGGCCGAGATTGCGCTCGTCTCGCGCGACCTCGGCTGGCCTGCGAAGGCGCTCGATGCCGCCCGGGCGACCCTCGAAGAGCACGGCGATCGGGTGAACGCCGCCCATGCGCACCATCTCGAGATCCGACGGCTGCTGCTGATCGGGCGCCTCGACGAGGCCGAGCGAAGGCTCGCCGAACTCGACTCCACGCCCTTCCCGCCCGCCTCGCGGGCCGCTCACGAACTGGTCGTCGCGGGGATCGCACTGCGGCGTCTGCGGACGAAAACGGCGCGCGCGGCGCTCGCGCGGGCCGAACGCGCCGCGCGCCATGCCGGCATCCCGGCGCTGACGGCGGAGGTCGAAAACGCATTGCTCGTGCTGAATGCGCCCGCGGCGCGCCTGATCGCGCGCGGCAAGGAACGGCTGCTCAAGCTCGAGGAGGTCGAGGCGCTGCTGGCGTCCGGCGCCCTCGTCGTGGATGCGTGCCGTCACGTCGTGCGCGATGCCCGCACGGTCGCTTCACTCGCGAGGCGTCCGGTTCTGTTCGCGCTCGCCCGTGCGCTGGGCGAGGCGTGGCCCATGGATGTTCCGAGGAGCACGCTGATCGCGCGGGCATTCCGGGCGAAGCACGCCGATGAATCGCATCGCGCGCGGTTGCGGGTCGAGGTCGGGCGTCTGCGCAGGATGCTGCGAGCACTGGCCGAGGTGAGCGCGACGAAACAAGGGTTCGCGCTGACGCCGCGCCGGGCCCGTGAGATCGTCGTTCTGGCGCGCCCCGTCGAGGAGCAGCATGCGGGGGTGCTCGCCTTTCTGGCCGATGGAGAATCGTGGTCGAGCTCGGCACTGGCGCTGGCGCTCGGCGCCAGCCAGCGCACGGTGCAGCGGACGCTCGATCAGCTTGCCGCGGCGGGCAAGGTGCAGTCGTTCGGCCGCGGCCGTGCGCGCCGCTGGACGATCCCGTCCATTCCGGGATTCACGACGACGTTGTTACTCCCCGCGCCGCTGCCAAGCGATTAGGGTCCCGGATACGAAACGATGCGCCGCAACCGATTTGCGAATTGCGGTGCGGGATTCAGGGGTGCGAGACATGGAACGATCGGCGGCTGAAATCCTGCGCGAGTACGGACCCTTTCCGGGCGTCGACCAGGTGCATGGCGTGAGTTTCGACGGTCGCTACGTCTGGTACGCGGCCGGTGACAGGCTGGACGCATTCGATCCCGAGAGCGGACAGAAGGTGCGCTCGCTCGACGTCGCCGGACATGCCGGGACCGCGTTCGACGGCCAGCACCTGTTTCAGCTCGCTGAGGATCGCATCCACAAGATCGATCCGAATACCGGCCGCGTGCTCGCCACGATCCCGGCGCCCGGCAACGGCGGAGACTCGGGACTCGCGTGGGCCGAAGGGACGCTCTGGGTGGGTCAGTATCGCGACCGGAAGATCCACCAGGTCGATCCGCAAACCGGGGCGATCCTTCGCACCATCGAGTCCAACCGCTTCGTGACCGGCGTGACCTGGGTCGACGGGGAACTCTGGCACGGCATTTGGGAAAGTGAGGAGAGCGCATTGAGGCGCATCGATCCGCAAACGGGAGTGGTTTTGGAGCAGCTCGAATTGCCGCCGGGAGTCGCCGTGTCGGGGCTCGAATCCGATGGCGGCGACCGGTTCTTCTGCGGAGGCGGACGCAGCGGGAAGGTGAGAGTCGTCCGCCGTCCCCAGCGGAACTCGGCGGCACGCGGCAGCTCGGAAAAGCCGGTCCGCTCCCGAGAAAAAAGATCGACGCGGCCCGCGTGACAACCGATGTGAGCTCTTGCAGCCGGCCGCCTCGACGTCAAGGAATCGGCGAGATTTGACGTCCAGCTTGTCTCACCGACTCCCGATCTGGGCCCCCTTCACGACCTCGCCCCAGAGCGCGTAATCCGTCTTGATGCGCGCCGCGAACTCATCCGTGGTCGTCAGCTTGACGTCGAAGCCCTGGGCCGCAAGCTTCTCCTTCGTCGCGGGATCGTTCATCACGACCTTCAGGGCGCTGATGACTTTCTCGGTCACGGGCTTCGGCAATCCGGCCGGTCCCAGGAAGCCATACCATCCGACCACCGCGAAGTCCGGGAAACCCGCTTCAACCATGGTCGGGATATCCGGCATCATCGGGTTGCGCGTTGTGGAGGTGGCCGCAAGCGCCCGCACTTGGCCGCTCCGGATGAAGTTGATCGCGGTTCCCGTGGTGTCGAACAGGAACGCGACTTCGCCGCTGATGACCGCCAACATGGCAGGCCCATTGCCGCTGTAGGGAACGTGCACCATCGGTGCGCCCGTTCTGGCCTTCAGCAATTCCGCCGCAAGGTGCGGCCCCGATCCGACGCCTGCGGAGGAGAAGTTCACGTTGTTGCGGCGGGCATAACTGACCAGCTCGGCCACGCTCTTCACCGGCAGGTCGCGATTGACCACGAGGAAGAAGCTATAGTCCAGCACGGTCGCAATCGGCGTGAAGTCGGAGATCGGGTTATAGGGAACCGACTTGCTGATGTGGGGCACCGTCGTGTGCGTCGAGTTGGCGGTGAACAGCAGCGTGTACCCGTCCGGCTCCGCCCTGGCGACCAGGCCTGCCCCGATGGCCCCGGCGGCGCCGACCCGGTTTTCGACGATGACCGAGGCTCCCAACTGCGACGCGAGGCCCGGGGAGAGAATTCGCGCCACGGCGTCGACCGCGCCTCCGGCCGCATAAGGGACGACGACCTTGATCGTTCGCGACGGGTACTGATCGGCTCGAACCTGGGTTCCCAATGCCGCCAGCAGAACCGCCGCGACCGCCGCCACCAGTTTTCTGCTTCGCATGCCGTGTCCTCCCAGAGCAGGTCGTGACGTCCGCGTTCGTGCGCGGTCTCAATCAGGCCGCATCGACCGAAAGCTTCGATCGGACGAATGGCCGCGGCTCTTTCGCGATGCCTCTTTTTCTCAGCAGGGCGACGAAGCCGCGCATCCACACGTCATAGTCGGGCCGTCGCCATGCGGTAACGATATTCCCGTCGGTCACCGGTTCGCCCGGCGTGAAGACCCAGGTGCAGCCGGCGGAAACCACGTCAGCCTCCATCGACTCCTCGCCCGTCAGTCGCTTGCCGGTGATGCCGGCCTGCAGGAGCGCTTCGGTGAGGAGCTGCGGGCCATGACAGGCAAAGGTCATCGGCTTATCCGCGTCGATGAAATGCCGCACGATCTGCACCGCGCGATCATCGACGCGCATGTTTTCCGGACCCCGCCCGCCGCCGACCACCAGCCCGGTGAACTCAGACGGGTCTATGTCGTCGAACGACGCATCGGGATTGACCATCAGCCCCGGCAGCTCTTCATACGTGTCCCAGGACTTATCCAGTCCCCGCGGCATGTGAACCACGGTTCGGACGGGCTTCTTCACCGGCGCAGCGACCGTGACGTCGAAACCTTCCTCCAGCATGCGGGAATAAGCATAATCGTGATATCCCGAGCTGCTGCCTTCGCAGAGCAGAATGAGCATCCGGTGCGCACGTGCTTCGTCGCGGCGTGCCTGCGCCGGCTCCCGTTTCAGCAGCGAGAGAAATTCGCGGATCCACACATGATGGAAAGGCCTGCCGGTGACGGTCACGACGTTTCCGTCGACCACCGCCTCGCCACGGGTGTCGGCATAGGTGCAACCATAGGGCGGGACACGCGTTCTGATGAGCGGGGACCCGGTCATCCGTCGCCCTTTCAGTCCGGCGTCGAGGAGGATGAGCGGTCCACGATCGATCGCCGCGATGGGCTTGTCGGCCTGCAGGAAGTGACGAACGATTTCCAGGCACCGCTTGGTCGTTCGCAGATACCAGGGCGCGCGCCCGCCCGGCAGCAACAAGCCGTCGAACTCGGTGGGATCGATGTCTTCCAGAGACGCGTCCGCATCCCAGGCGTACCAGGGCATTTCCTTGTACGTGTCCCAGCCTTCTTCCTGCTGGAACAGAAGAATGTGAAGGCGCTTCTTTCTCGGCGCAGCCAACGTGACCTTGAATCCTTCCTCGCGCATGCGGAAGACCGCGTAGTCGACGTCGGCGCCGCCGCCGTCACCGCTGATTACGAGAATCCGCGCCATTCCGAGATCCTTTCATTCATTTCAGATCAGAGACATCGATCGCAATCGCTGGACACAGGCTCACCGTGCCCGTTCGAAAGCCCTCGAACGGCGAAACAACCGGATCCCTGCGAGACCTTGAATTCCGGTCGCTCGTTGTGTCGCTCGTTGCCCTGCGTCCAACGGTTCCTTGCGACCCTATGGCTTCACCGATAAAAGCAGAATTCCCTGAGTTCTTTCACGGGTGAAAGCACCTGCTTGTGGCGAAGATTCGGGATTGGGACAGCCATATCGGCCGCCGGCTGAAGCTGCGCGACCTCCACGTCTTCTTCACGGTCGTCCAGCAGGGCAGCCTTGCCAAGGCGGCTTCCCAGCTCGGCGTGTCGCACCCGGCCGTCTCGCAAATCGTCGCGGAGCTCGAACATGTCGTGGGCGCACGCCTCCTCGACCGCACATCGCGCGGGGTCGCGCCGACGATCTACGGCCGCGCACTTCTCTCTCGCAGCCGCGCCGCCTTCGACGAGCTCAAGCAAGGCGTGCGCGAGATCGAGTCCTTGTCGGACCCGGGCGTGGGAGAAATCAAGATCGGATGCCCCGAAGGGGTGGAAGCGATCCTTCTGCCGGTCATCGAAATCTTCTCGCGGAAATATCCGCGCGTCGTTCTCGACATCCACGTCGAGGAGCTCGAGACGCTCGCCGCAAAGGTGCGCGACCGCGCGCTCGATTTCGTCGTGCAGTTGCTGCGCGGGCGGCCGATGGCCGACGATCAATTCTTCGCCGAGTTCGATGTCGAGGTTCTGTTCGAGGACGAGGTCGTCATCGCTGCCGGCGCGCAGAGTCGGTGGGCGCGGCGCCGCAAGGTGGATCTCGCCGAGCTGGTGGACGAGCCCTGGATCCTGACCGCCCCTCCGAGCTGGAATTACGGAATCATCGCGGAAGCGTTCCGGACCCGCGAACTTTCGATGCCCAACGTCGTGCTGAAAACCTTCTCAACGTACATTCGCACCAATCTGGTCGCTTCCGGGCGTTTCATCGCGACATTCCCGAAATCGGTCGCCCATTTCTACGCCGATCGCTTTTCGCTGAAGATACTGCCCGTGGACCTGCCGGCGCGTCCCTGGCCGGTGGCGATTCTCACTCTGAAAAACCGGACGCTCAATCCGGTGGTGGAGAACTTCATCCAACACCTGCAGGAATTCACGCAGACGAGAATCAAGGCGAACGCGCCCACCGCCGCGCGGAATTCCTTCCACCGCAAGGGCCAGTAATTCGGCTTGCAGTGCCGGCTGTGTAATCTTCAGCCGCGTCTTCCGATATCAATTCGATAGGCGCGCGAGGCGGATTGTCTTCGACCCGCATAATCACCGGCTTTGCCGGCGAGGAGAGCCGGCGAGCGATGCCGGCATTGCCGCAATGTTCTGCGTCACCCAGTCGCGAATGCAACTGCGAAAGGCGGCGGCGGCCGGAGACAGCGATCGGTTCTGATGCCGCATCAGGCCGATCGGACGATCGATCCGCCGGTTGCCGATCCGCAGCACGCTGATCTGGTAGAGCGGCGAAAGCAGGCGCGCATGGCTGGTAGTCAACGCAACGCCCAGGCCCGCACTCACCATGCCGAGCAACGTCCAGATCGATGAGACTTCAAACGCCGGCTGCAGGCTGACGCCGGCCGCCTCGAGGCAGGTGTCGACGATCTCCCGCGTGCCGCTCTCCGGCGCCACCGCGACGAACGGGAACCGCATCAGGTCGTTCCATTGCACCTGCTTTTTCCGGGTGAGCTCGTGTCCGGGCGGGCAGACCAGAACGACTTCGTCCATGATCAGGAGGTCCCAGGTGAGCGGCGGCTCGGGGGCGATCGCGGTGCCGACCGCGAGGTCGACCTCGCCCTCCTCCACCATCCGGTGGACCAGCCGGGCGGCCGTGTCCCGCACGATGATGTCGACCCCCGGATAGCGGGACCGGAAGGCGAGAATGACGCCGGGAAGGAACAGCGAGGAGAACAGCGGCGTCGCCGCAATGCGAACGTTGCCACGCTGCGTGGCCGCCAGCTCGCGCGAGGAGGCGATCGCGGCCTGCAGATCCGTCATGATCCGCCGGCTCGGCAGCAGCAGCTCCCGCCCGGCCTCCGTCAATCTGACCGACCGGGTCGTGCGGTCGAACAGCCGCAGGCCGAGCCCGCGCTCCAAGTCGGCAATCAGCACGCTGACGGCCGACTGCGTCAGGTTCAACGCGGCCGCGGCCGCCGTGAAACTGCCGTGCTCGGCAACACCGATGAAAGCGCGCAATTGCCGAAGCGAAATGCCGCCGACGCTGGGATCAGGTTCACCCATTCTATATTTTCATTATTCTATGAAAACAATCTACTTGTTTCATAAGTAAGCGGATGATTCAATTCCCAAGCCTCAGTCGGTGCAAAGCCGCTGCGGGAGGGTCGGAAATTGGGACACGCGTTCCGCCCAAGTGGACGTCGTGGCGACGGGGTGCGGAGCGGCATGGGGCGCAGGCGGGACTTGCGATCGTTACGGGACTGCAGCGGCTCCGGGCGTCGGCGCGTCACCATCCCGGGCGGCGGCCGATGAACGTGAGGCCGAGCCTGCCGGCAGACGAGATATCCGACGCCCTCGCGGCGTTCTGTTGCGGGATTCCGCAAGAGGTCGAGCCCGAGTCCGTCCGCGCGGCGACCTTCGTCCTGCTCGACAGTTTCGCGGTCGTCCTGGGCGCGTTTGGGCATCCGGCCGCCAAGGTGGCACGGCGCTACGCGCGGCTGTTCCCGAGCCGGGACGGGGCCTTGATCTGGGGCACCTTGCTGCGCACCTCACCGCAAACCGCCGCGCTCGTGAACGGCGTTCCGCTGCGAGGCTACGACTACAACGACCTCTACATCGGCAAATGCGGCGGCGGCCACCCGAGCGACATCGTTCCCGGTGTGCTCGCGGTCGCCGAGTGGCGGGGCAGTCGCGGGCGCGACGTCATCCGGGCTCTCTGCCTCGGCTACGAAGTCGCCATGCACTTGTTCGACACGGTGCCGGCGGCCAAGAGCGGCTGGGACTACGTCAACCTGACGGCGCTCAGTGCCACCTGTGCGATTGCATCACTGCTCGGCCTCAACCGGGACCAGACCGCCGAGGCGATCGCCATCACGACCGTTCCGCACGCGGCCAGCAACGAGATCGAATCCGGCGATCTCAACCGCCGTGGCGACCTGACGATGTGGAAACGCTTCAACGGCAGCGATGCCGTGCGCCACGCCGTCTATGCCTGCTTGCTGGCCTCGGTGGGGGCCGAAGGAGCCGTTCGTCCCTTCGTCGGACGCTGCGGCGTCCTCAAAACGTTCGGCGTCACGGAGGACGGGCGCAAGGATCTGCTGACGCGGCTCGGCAGCCGCGGGCCGCTGCGGCGCATTTCAGGGACCACGTTCAAGCGATGGCCGGTCGGCTCCCGCGCCCAGAGCGCAATCCAGGCGGCGCTCGAGGCGCGGCATGCGCTTGGCGCACGGATCGATGCCATCCGGGAAATCAGGGTGTTCACCCAGGACGCCGTGTTCGAGCACCTGGTGCGCCGGCGCGAGGCGCCATGGCGCCCGCACTCGCGCGAGACGGCGGATCACTCGTTGCCCTACATCGTCGCAGCCGCGGTGCTCGACGGCGAGATCAGGCCGGAGAGCTTCGATCCGGACAAGGTCCGTGACCCGGAACGCCAGCGCTTCCTCGACAGGGTCAAAGTCGAGGTCGCCCCCGATCTGAACCAGGCCGCGAGCGGCGAATGGCTCAGCCGCGTCGAGATCGTCTGCAACGACGGAACACGGCTTGAGGGCGCCGCCGCCGCGCCGCCGGGCCACCCCAACCGGCCGTTCGACCGACAGGACATGCTGGATAAGCTTCACGCCAACGCCGCGCCGGTGATCGGCG
>CAYVBN010000394.1:0-2770 GCA_964449645.1 uncultured Hyphomicrobiales bacterium | reverse complement strand
GCAAGGCGATCGACGGGACGCCGCTGCGCGGTCCAGAGGAATCGCCGAACCGCGAAGAAGCGCTTCGCATGTACACGATCAACGCTGCCTGGTTCTCGCTCGACGACGACAAGCGCGGCTCGCTCGAGACCGGAAAATTTGCCGACCTGGCGGTGCTGAACGACGACTACATGACGGTGCCGGTCGAGAAGGTCGGAGATCTGCATTCGGTGCTGACGATGGTCGGCGGACACGCCGTCTATGCGGAAGGGCCGTTCGCCAGTCTCGAGACCAAGCACTGACAGGAGTTCGGCGCCGCACGTGGTTTCCACGCTGCGGCCCCGACCTTGCGGTTTCAACGGGCGCGGCCCGGCTCTCTCTCAGCTTTCCTGCCTGCATGAGCCTCATGGACGCGCCGAGACATCAATCTGAACAGCGGGGACATGATGCGCCGGATCCTTCTCGCTTTCGCATTCGCCTGCTCGCTCGCCGCGGCGGCGGCCGCCCAAGGGGCCGGACTGGAAAAGCCGACCGTCACGCTGGCGATCGGGGGCAAGATTCAGATTCCCTACCTTGCGGTGAACATCGCGGAACACCGCGACTACTTCAAAGATGAAGGCTTGAAGGTCGAGTTCAACGAGTTCCAGGGCGGATCGGATTCGCTCAAGGCGCTGGTCGGAGGCAGCGTCGATCTGGTCTCGGGCGCCTACGAGCACACGCTCTATCTCCAGGCCCGAGGGCAGGTCATCACCTCGATCGCCCTGCAGAACAATTCCTTCGGCGTGGTCGTGGCGCTCTCCAAAAAGCTCGCGGCGCAGTACAAGTCGCCCAAGGATCTGGCTGGATTGAAAATGGGCGTCACGGCCCCGGGCTCGAGCAGCGCGCTCGCGCTCAACCTCCTCCTGTCCAAGGCGGGCCTGAGCGCGGACCAGATTTCCGTGATCGGCGTGGGCGCCGGCAACGCGGCCATCGCCATCATGAAATCCGGCCGCCTCGACGGCGAAGCGAATTTCGATCCCGTTATCACGCGGCTGGTTCAGGACGGCGACCTCGTGCCGGTCGTCGACACGAGGACCAAGCAGGGGCTCGATTATCTCTATGGCGGTCCGTTCGCCGGCTCCGCCATCTCGACCACCCCGGATTTCATCAAGAAGAACCCGCGTACCGTCCAGGCCTTCGCCAACGCCATGGTGAAAGCCCTGCGTTGGCTGCAGACCGCCTCTGTCGAGGACATCGCCTCATCGCTTCCGCCGGAGTTCTACGCGGGAGACAAGGAGTTGTATAAGAAGGCGCTCGAAGCCAACCGTGAGATGCTCTCCAAGGATGCAATCATCACGCCGGCGCTCGCCGGAAACACCTACCGGCTGATCGCCTCGTTCAACGAGGACGTAAAGAACGCGCATATCGACATGTCCAAGACCTATGACAGTTCCTTCGCCGAAGCGGCGAACAAGGCAATCCGATAAGAACCGATGGGTGAACGCGCGTGACCGCTGAAAAGCAAGCATCGAAGGGCTTCGTCTGGCCCAACAAGGCCCGCATCGCGGTCGTGGTGTCGTGCCTGCTC
This sequence comes from uncultured Hyphomicrobiales bacterium, assembly GCA_964449645.1. Taxonomy (GTDB): domain Bacteria; phylum Pseudomonadota; class Alphaproteobacteria; order Rhizobiales; family Xanthobacteraceae; genus CAYVBN01. The sequence goes on along the minus strand of CAYVBN010000394.1, from coordinate 1,224 downwards.
GAGAACTGGTCCGACGGCAAAGGCCCGCCGTTCTCCGTGCAGACGACCGCGCTCAAGCCCGGAACGCCCGATCGGGCGGCCGCCATGTGGGGCACTTACGGCGGCCGCGCCGGCGTGTGGCGCCTGCTGAAGATTCTCGACGAGAACCGTGTCCCGGCCACCTTCATCGCCAACGCGCGGTCGATGGAGCTCCATCCGGGAGCCGTCAGCCAGATCATCAAATCGGGGCACGAGATCGCCGCGCATTCCTACACGCAGGACACGATCCTCGCCTATCTGTCCCCCGACGAGGAGAAGTCGGTCATCGGCCGGTGCATCGATGTATTCAAGCGCATGACCGGCGCGCCGCCGAAGGGCTGGCTCAGTCCGGTCGTGTCGCCGACCGAGCACACGGAAGCCTTCCTGGCGGAGGCGGGGTTCCTCTGGTACGGCGACTACAACAACCTCGATCTGCCGTGCCGGGTGCGGACCCCGAAGGGCACGATCGTCGCCCTGCCCCATTCGGATTTCGCCGACCATCGCGTCCTGCGCGCCAATCCGCGCGATTGGTTCGACGTCTACAAGGACACGTTCGACTATCTCTACCAGAACGAGCCGACGTCCTACCTCAACGTGACGGTTCATTGTCACTTCGGCGGTCGGCCGCTGATGGCGGCGATCATCGACAGAGCCCTGAAGTACATCCGTGGGTTTCCCGACGTCTGGATCGTGCGCCATGACGAGCTGGCGCAATGGATCCTCGACAACGGCATCGACGAGTGGACCAACGCGGAGCGCTTCTTCGGCGTGCCGCCGGATCACCGATGACGATGCGGGCGGCGATCACGTCCGCGGCATTCCTGGTCCTGTCCGCTCTTCTGCTCTAGCGGCGCCCGCGACCGGCGCCCTGGCTGATACCTTGCATCCCGGATACAGGATCGGCAAAGATCGCCCCGCCCCGCGGAAAAGTGCCGAGGAACCACCCCATGCCCCATCTGTTTTCGCCGCTGCGGCTCGCTGATCTCGAGCTCGCGAACCGGATCGTCGTGTCGCCGATGTGCCAATACAGCGCCAACGACGGCGCCGCGTCCGACTGGCACATCACCCATCTAGGCATGCTGGCGAATTCCGGCGCCGGCCTGCTGGTGGCGGAAATGACCGACGTCGAGCGGCGCGGGCGCATCAGCCACGGCTGTCTCGGCCTTTATTCCGACGCCTGCGAAGCCGCACTGGCGCGTGTCGTTG
>CAYVBN010000393.1:0-12974 GCA_964449645.1 uncultured Hyphomicrobiales bacterium | reverse complement strand
AAATCCCGGCAGGACCTAGCGGTTTTAGCGACCGTGTGAAAGCGTGGCTTGGACCGCGGGTCAGCACCGCATCACTTCGCGCTGCGGTGTGCCCGGGGAACGAGGCTTGAGGATACAGCGCATCCACCTGCTCAGCCCCGTGTCCCGGATGCAGCGCCGTGCGTAGTACCACGCTGCTGATCCGGGACCTATATTCCGGCAGCTACGATGCTCGACCCGACAAACACGGCAGAGCAACTGCCGAGTTTTGCTCCCGCCCGGACCACCGCGACGGGTCCGCCGCGCCCCCTTTGCGGCCGTCGGGCCCATCCTGTAGAAGCCCGTCCGGAAAGCCGCAAACCTGGAGTAACCATGACCGCCATTGTCGACATCATCGGCCGCGAAATCCTCGACAGCCGCGGCAATCCGACGGTCGAGGTCGACGTCATCCTGGAGGAGGGGACGCGCGGGCGCGCGGCCGTGCCGTCCGGCGCATCGACCGGCGCGCACGAGGCGGTCGAACTGCGCGACGGCGACAAGGCACGCTATCTGGGCAAGGGCGTCAGGAAGGCGGTCGAGGCGGTCAATGGCGAGATCTTCGACGCCATCGGCGGGATGGAGGCCGAGGCGCAGGCCAAGATCGACGAGACGCTGATCGCGCTCGACGGCACGCCCAACAAGAGCCGGCTCGGCGCCAATGCCATCCTGGGCGTGTCGCTGGCCGTAGCCAAGGCGGCGGCCAGTGCGAACAACCTGCCGCTTTACCGCTACGTGGGCGGCACCGCGGCGCGCGTGCTGCCGGTTCCGATGATGAACATCGTCAACGGCGGCGTGCACGCGGACAATCCGATCGACTTCCAGGAATTCATGGTGATGCCGGTGGGCGCGCCAAGCTTTGCGGAAGGGCTGCGCGTCGGCGTCGAAGTGTTCCAGACGCTCAAAGGGGCGCTCAAGGCCGCCGGTCACAACACCAACGTGGGCGACGAGGGCGGCTTCGCGCCGAACCTTCCGTCGGCGGACGCGGCGCTCGAGTTCGTCATGAAGGCGATCGAGAAGGCCGGCTATCGCCCAGGCGAGGATGTCCTGCTGGCGCTCGACTGTGCCGCCACCGAGTTCTTCAAGGACGGAAGCTACGTTTACGGTGGGGAAGGCAAGACGCGATCGAGGGCCGAGCAGGCGACGTATCTCGCCGATCTCGTCGGCCGCTATCCCATCGCCTCGATCGAGGACGGCATGGCCGAGGACGATTTCGAGGGCTGGAAGCAGCTTACCGATCTGCTCGGCGGCAGGTGCCAGCTCGTCGGCGACGATCTCTTCGTCACCAACGTGGCGCGGCTGACCGACGGCATCGCACGCGGGATCGCCAATTCCATTCTGGTCAAGGTCAACCAGATCGGCACGCTGACCGAGACGCTCGCGGCGGTCGAGACCGCCCACAAGGCCGGCTACACCGCCGTGATGTCGCATCGCTCGGGCGAGACCGAGGACGCGACGATCGCCGATCTGGCGGTCGCGACCAATTGCGGGCAGATCAAGACGGGATCGCTCGCCCGTTCCGACCGCACCGCGAAGTACAACCAGCTCCTGCGCATCGAGGAAGAGCTGGGCCCACAGGCCCGCTATGCCGGGCGCGCGGCGCTCAAGGCGTTTCGCTAGAGCGCGATCCGTGGAGACCGGTTTCGCGCAAGATCGCGCTCTAACTCCATGAACTGGCGCATTTTTAACGCGATCAATGCCAAAAGCTTAGCGCGCGTTCCAATTCGTTTCGGCCCGCGGGATTTCGGGACGGCGGACCGGCGTCGCGATTAAAGTCGCTTTAACGCCGGTTCTGCATGTTCTCCGGATGGTCGCCCGGACCCGTCTGCGTTCCTTTTTCGCCACCCTCGGCCTCTACACGATGGCCGGGCTTCTCATCGCCTATTTCGGCGTCAACGCCTACACCGGAAACCACGGCCTCAAGGCGCGGCAGGATCTCGAGCGCCAGATCGCCCGCCTGTCCGAAGACCTCGCCCACGCCAAGGCGGAGCGTCGGCAGTGGGAGCGGCGCGTCGCGCTGCTGAAGTCCGACCGGCTCGATCCCGACATGCTCGACGAGCGTGCGCGGGCGCTGCTCAACGACGTCGACCCGCACGATCTCGTCCTTCTCCTCGACCGGCGCTGACCCCCGGTTCGCCCGCGCCGCCCTCATTCCGGGCCCGCCCGAAAGGCTGCGGCCGGGGTGGAGGTATCATTCTTTTTCCGTTTGCCTCACAGAGAGTTGTGCGGCGAGAAGGCAACCATTCCGGCGGCTCTTGCGCTTCCGCAGCGCAATGATTTGGTTTAAGGGAATGCCGGGACGAAACCGCGTCTGCAGGGAGTGCCAATGGCCGTTACCGACACGAAGCAAACCGCACCGGCCGCGGGACGAGGCGCCCCCGACACGGACAAATCACCCGCCATCCGCGAATTCACCAAGGAGCAGGAGCTGACGGCCTACCGCCAGATGCTGCTGATCCGGCGATTCGAGGAAAAGGCCGGCCAGATGTACGGCATGGGGCTGATCGGCGGCTTCTGTCATCTGTACATCGGGCAGGAGGCGGTCGTGATCGGCATGCAGATGGCGATCCGCGAGGGCGATCAGGTCATTACGGGCTACCGCGACCACGGTCACATGCTTGCCTGCGGAATGGACCCCAAGGGGGTCATGGCCGAGCTGACGGGGCGCCGCGGCGGCTATTCCAAGGGCAAAGGCGGCTCGATGCACATGTTCAGCATCGAGAAGAACTTCTACGGCGGCCACGGCATCGTCGGCGCGCAGGTCTCGCTCGGCACCGGGATCGCCTTCGCCAACCGCTACCGCAAGAACGGAAACGTCTGCCTGACCTATTTCGGCGACGGCGCCGCCAACCAGGGGCAGGTCTACGAGAGCTTCAACATGGCGGAGCTCTGGAAGCTGCCCGTCGTCTACGTCATCGAGAACAACCGCTACGCGATGGGAACGTCGGTCAACCGCGCCTCCGCGCAAACCGATTTCTCCAAGCGCGGCCTCTCCTTCAACATTCCGGGCGAGCAGATCGACGGCATGGACGTGCGCGCCGTGGCGGCGGCCGGCGACAGGGCCGTGCGGTGGTGCCGCGAGGGCAAGGGTCCGTACATCCTGGAGATGATGACCTACCGTTATCGCGGTCATTCCATGTCGGATCCGGCCAAGTACCGCACGCGCGAGGAAGTGCAGAAGATCCGCACCGAGCGCGACCCGATCGAGCAGGTGCGCACGCGCATCCTGACGAAGGGCCTCGCGAGCGAAGACGAATTGAAGAAGATCGACGCGCAGGTGCGCGACATCATCAACGAGGCGGCTGAATTCGCCACGAACGACCGCGAGCCGGATCCCGCGGAGCTTTGGACCGACGTAGTGCTCTGATACGGGGACCGGTATGGCGACTGGGGCGACCGTCTTGGCCTTGCTTGCAATCGCAGGCGCGATCGCGAGCTGGATCGTCGGGGCAGTTTCGTTTGCGCGCACCCGCGGTGCAGCCGCGGGCGGCGCGTTCGCCTGGGTCGCAGTCGTCGCCTGGCCTCTCTTTTCCGCTCGCCTGCCGAACGTCCCGCCCGAGCGCGCCGCCGAAATGAACAAGGCGCTCGTCGCTTTCATCGCCTGCATACTGGTGGCGGCGGCCGCGTGGTCCGCCGCCTCAAATCTTCTTCGCATTTCCAAGTAACGGATCGAGGACACTGATGCCGGTCCAGGTTTTGATGCCTGCACTCTCGCCCACCATGGAGAAGGGCAATCTCGCAAAGTGGGTGAAGAACGAGGGCGACACCGTGAAGCCCGGCGACGTGATTGCCGAGATCGAGACCGACAAAGCCACCATGGAGGTGGAAGCGGCCGACGAGGGCACGCTCGGACGCATCCTGGTGCCGGCCGGCACGGCGGACGTCGCCGTGAACACGCCGATCGCCGTCATTCTCGGGGAAGGCGAGGACGCGTCCTCCATTTCCGATGCCGCGGCGGTCAAGCCGCCTCCGCAGCAGAAAGCCGCCGAATCCGCGCCGCCCGCCGCCGCAAAAGCCGAGGCGCCGGTATCGCCGGAGCCCTCGGCGCCGCCTGCTCCGGTCGCACAGCCCGAAGCAGACCCCGAAGTGCCGCCCGGCACCGAGATGGTCACCATGACGGTGCGCGAGGCGCTGCGCGACGCGATGGCCGAGGAAATGCGGCGGGACGGAAACGTCTTCGTCATCGGCGAGGAGGTCGCCGAGTATCAAGGCGCCTACAAGGTCACGCAGGGCCTGTTGCAGGAGTTCGGCGCGGAACGGGTGGTCGACACCCCGATCACCGAGCACGGATTCGCCGGCCTCGGCGTCGGCACGGCGATGGCCGGGCTGCGGCCAATCGTCGAATTCATGACGTTCAACTTCGCCATGCAGGCGATGGACCAGATCATCAACTCGGCGGCCAAAACGCGCTACATGTCGGGCGGGCAGGTCGGTCCATCCGTCGTGTTCCGCGGCCCGAACGGTCCGGCCGCGCGCGTCGCCGCCCAGCACAGCCAGGATTATTCCTCCTGGTACTCGCACATCCCGGGCCTGACGGTGATCTCGCCCTACACGGCCTCCGACGCCAAGGGGCTGCTCAAGGCCGCCATCCGCAGCGGCAATCCGGTCATCTTCCTCGAAAACGAGATCCTCTACGGCCACTCGTTTCCGGTGCCCAAGCTCGACGATTACGTCCTGCCGATCGGCAAGGCCAAGGTCGTGCGTCCCGGCAACAACGTGACCATCGTCGCCTGGTCGATGGGCATGACCTACGCGCTGCAGGCGGCCGAGGAGCTCGCCAAGAAACACATCATGGCGGAGGTCATCGACCTGCGGACGTTGCGGCCGATGGACACCGAGACGATCGTCGAGTCGGTGAAGAAGACGGGCCGCTGCGTGGTGGTCGAGGAAGGCTGGCAACAATCCGGCGTCGGCGCCGAGATCGCCGCGCGCCTGATGGAGCACGCGTTCGATTATCTCGACGCGCCGGTGGCGCGCGTCTCCGGCAAGGACGTTCCGATGCCGTACGCGGCCAATCTCGAGAAGCTCGCATTGCCGTCGGTCGCCGAGGTCGTCGATGCGGCCAAGGCGGTCTGTTACAGATGAGAAATGGCGCGGGCGGGCGGCGACCAATCGCGGCTCCACGACTGAGCTAAGCTGACACGAGCACGACAATCATGCCGATCAACATTCTGATGCCCGCGCTGTCGCCCACGATGGACAAGGGCAATCTCGCCAAGTGGCTCAAGAAGGAAGGCGAGAAGGTCAAGGCCGGCGACATCCTGGCCGAGATCGAGACCGACAAGGCGACGATGGAATACGAGGCGGCCGACGAAGGCACGCTCGCCAAGATCGTGGTGCCCGAAGGCACGGCGGACGTTCCGGTCAATCAGCTCATCGCCGTGCTCGCGGCGGAAGGCGAAGACGTCGCGGCGGCGGCCGCTTCGGCCGGAAAGGGCGCGCCACAGCCAAGCGCCGCACCGGCAGCCGCCGCAAAGGCCCCAAGCGGCAACGGGGGCGCGCCGCAAGCGCAGCCCGCGTCTTCGGTCCCGCCTCCGCCCGCGGGTCCCGCGCCGTCCCTGCAACCCGGCGGCCTCATGCGCGCCAGCATGCATGATGCGCCCGCGCCGGCTGCTCCGGCCGGTGACGGGCGCGGGCACGGCGGACGAGTCTTTTCCTCGCCGCTGGCGCGCCGTCTTGCGAAGGATGCGAACATCGACCTCAGCCGCATTCGGGGCAGCGGGCCGCACGGACGCATCGTCGCGCGCGATATCGAGGCTGCACGCTCGGGCCGCGTCGCGCTGCGTGCGCCCGAAGGCGCCCCCGGAATCGTTCCGCCGATCCAGGCGCCGTCGGACGACAAGATCCGCGCGCTGTTCGAGCCCGGCTCCTACGAGGTCGTCCCGCACGACAACATGCGCAAGATCATCGCCCGCCGGCTGGTCGAGGCGAAACTCACGATCCCGCATTTCTATCTCACCATCGTCTGTACGATCGACAAGCTGCTCGCCGCGCGCGAGGACATCAACGCGACCGCGCCGAAGAACGACGACGGCAAGCCGGCCTACAAGATTTCGGTCAACGACTTCGTCATCAAGGCGCTGGCGATGGCGCTGATGAAGGTGCCGGATGCGAACGTCACCTGGACCGAGGGCGGCATGCTCAAGCACAAGCACGCCGACGTCGGCGTGGCCGTGGCCATTCCGGGCGGCCTCATCACGCCCGTCGTGCGCAAGGCCGATACCAAGTCGCTGATCGAGATCTCGAACGAGATGAAGGATTATGCCGCGCGCGCGCGGACGCGGCGCCTCAAGCCCGAGGAGTACCAGGGCGGTGCGACGGCGGTCTCAAATCTCGGCATGTACGGCATCACCGAGTTCGCCGCCGTCATCAATCCGCCGCACGCCACGATCCTCGCGGTCGGCACGGGCGAGCCGCGACCGGTCGTGCGTGATGGCAAGATCGAGATCGCAACACAGATGACCTGCACGCTTTCGACCGATCATCGCGCGGTCGACGGCGCGCTCGGCGCCGAGCTGATGGCGGCCTTCAAGACTTACATCGAGAGCCCGGTCGGAATGCTGGTGTGAGGCCGCGAAGTTCGCCGGAGCGCGATCCGCAAAACAGGCGCTGGCCCTGCGCCAGCGTGATGGAGTGAAATCTTTCCCGGCTCCGATCAGCCGGAACATCCCTCCGCGGCACGGTCCCTGGAGCATGATCCCGAAAAGTGGACGCCGGTTTTCGGAACAGATCGTGCTCGAAGCAAAGAGATGGAGCGGGATAGCGATTCGAAGAAAAGTCATCCCGCTCTAGAGCGTCCGGTGACCTCCTCCGGGAGGCAAGTCAGAGCAAACCAACATGCCCGACACGTCCTTCGACATCATCATCATCGGTTCCGGCCCCGGCGGCTACATCGCCGCGATCCGCGCCGCCCAGCTCGGCTTCAAGACCGCGATCGTCGAGAGATCCTATCTCGGCGGGATCTGTCTCAACTGGGGCTGCATCCCGACCAAGGCGCTGCTGCGCTCGGCCGAGATCTTCCACTATTTCCAGCACGCCAAGGATTACGGGCTGTCGGCCCAGGGGATCGGCTACGACGGAGCTGCCGTGGTCCAGCGTTCGCGCGCCGTCTCGAAGCGGCTCAACGACGGCGTCGGCTTCCTGATGCGCAAGAACAAGGTGGACGTGATCTGGGGCGAGGCGACGATCGACGCGCCCGGCAAGATCACCGTCAAGCCGTCCAGCACCGAGGCGCCGAAGAACACGCTCGGACCGGGCGCTTATCCCGCGAAGCACATCAGTCTCGCGACCGGCGCCCGGCCGCGCGTGCTGCCGGGACTCGAGCCCGACAAGAAGCTGGTGTGGACCTATTTCGAGGCGATGGCGCCCAACCGGATTCCGAAATCGCTGCTGGTGATCGGCTCGGGCGCGATCGGCATCGAGTTCGCCTCCTTTTACCGGACCCTCGGTGCGGACGTGACTGTCGTCGAGGTGCTGCCGCAGATCCTGCCGGTCGAGGACGCGGAGATCGCCGGGCTCGCGCGCAAGAGCTTCGAGAAGCAGGGCATCAGGATCCTGACTGGCGCGACCGTGACCAAGCTCGACCGCAAGGATGACCAAGTCACCGCGACCATCAAGGACGGCAAGGGCGCGACGCAGTCGCTCACCGTCGAGCGGGTCATTTCGGCGGTCGGGGTCGTCGGCAATATTGAGAATCTCGGGCTCGAAAAGCTCGGCGTGAAGACCGACCGCGGCACGATCGTCATCGACGGCTACGGCCGCACGAACGTGCCGGGCATCTATGCCATCGGCGACGTGGCCGGTCCGCCGATGCTGGCGCACAAGGCGGAGCACGAGGGAGTCGTCTGCGTCGAGGCGATCAAGGGCCTCAAGCCGCATCCGACCGACAAGCGGCTCGTTCCTGGCTGCACCTATTGCTCGCCCCAGATCGCCTCGGTCGGTCTTACCGAAGCAGCCGCCAAGGAGAAGAAGATCGACGTCCGCGTCGGCCGTTTCCCGTTCATCGGCAACGGCAAGGCGATCGCCATGGGCGAGCCCGAAGGCCTCGTGAAGGTGATCTTCGACAAGAAGACCGGGCAGCTTCTCGGCGCGCACATGATCGGCGCCGAAGTGACGGAGCTCATCCAGGGCTATGTCGTGGCGATGAATCTCGAGAGCACCGAAGAAGAGCTGATGCACACGATCTTCCCGCATCCGACCCTGTCGGAAGCCATGAAGGAGGCCGTGCTCGACGCTTACGGTCGCGTGCTCAACATCTGATCCGGGGCGGGTTGCGCAGGCGCCTTGCCGGTGATGACGTCGGCCAGTAGAGCCAAGGCTTCCTGGACGGCCGCGTAGCGCGCCTTGCCGCGGCCGATGTCGCCCAGGCGCCGTTCGCAGTGGAGCGTTGGGCCTCCGCGCCGTGCCGCGGCGAAATGCATCAGGCCGACCGGATTGCCGTCCTCGTCGGGTGTGGGCCCGGCGACGCCAGTGATCGCCACTGCGATGTCGGCCGGCGAACGGTCGAGCGCGCCCCAGGCGAGAGCAGCGGCCACCTCGCGGCAGACGGCTCCCTGGCGCGCCAGAAGATCGGCCGGGACTCCGAGGGCGGCGGTCTTCTGGGCCTTCGTGTAGGTCACGAAACCGCCGTGCAGGTGCTCGGACGCGCCCGGCGCTTCCGACAGCACGGCGGCGAGCAGGCCGCCGGTGCAGCTTTCGGCGGTGACGATCGAGAGCCCATGCTGGTCGGCCAGGGCCACGACCTCGCAGGCACGCCTGACCAGGGCCTCGTCGACCCGCGTGAACTCGATCTCTCGTTCGCCGTCATCCACGCGAAACCTCCTGCGCGGCCTGGAACCGCCCGTCCGGGCGAGTGACAATGAACATGCGTCGGCCCGGGTTCCCGAACTGCCTGCCGGACCGCAAAAACCGTGACCACCGAACGCATTAGCGCCGTGAAAAGAACGCGAGGATCGGCTGCCGTGCTATGCTGAACAAATCGTTGCGCATGTGCGCGCAACCGCAGGCCGCCGCGGCCGGGTTGCGGCGTCCCATCCCGGTGCGTAAGTAACGGACGAACCGAACGGAAACCTCATGGTCGTCGTACTCGATACGGTCAACGGACCGCAGCGCCCGCGGCATCCGGAAAAGGCCCACCGTCCCGATGCTCCGATCGCGGCGAAACCCGCCTGGATCCGGGTAAAGGCGCCCGTATCGAAAGGCTATTTCGAGACGCAGCGCATCGTGCGCGAGCACGGCCTGCACACCGTGTGCGAGGAGGCGGGCTGTCCCAACATCGGCGAATGCTGGGACAAGAAGCACGCCACCTTCATGATCATGGGCGACACGTGCACCCGCGCCTGCGCGTTCTGCAACGTCAAGACCGGCTTGCCGGGCGCACTCGACGCCGAGGAGCCGGCGCACGTCGCCGACGCGACCGAGAAGCTCGGTCTCTCGCATGTCGTCATCACCTCGGTCGACCGCGACGATCTCGACGACGGCGGCGCGCAGCATTTCGCCGACGTGATCCGCGCCGTGCGGGCGCGCACGCCGCGCACCACCATCGAGGTTCTCACGCCCGATTTCCTGCGCAAGGACGGCGCCGTGGAAAAGGTGGTCGACGCACGGCCCGACGTCTTCAACCACAATCTCGAGACGGTGCCATCGAAATATCTCTCGGTGCGGCCCGGCGCGCGCTACTTCCACTCCATCCGGCTGCTGCAACGGGTCAAGGAGATCGACCCGCGCATGTTCACCAAGTCCGGGATCATGGTCGGCCTCGGCGAGGAGCGGCACGAGGTGCTGCAGGTGATGGACGACCTGCGGTCCGCCGGAGTCGACTTCCTCACCATCGGCCAGTATCTGCAGCCGACGCGCAAGCATCATCCGGTCGTGCGGTTCGTGCCGCCCGATGAATTCGCGAGCTACAGCACGATCGCCTACGCCAAGGGATTCCTGATGGTCTCGTCCTCGCCGCTGACGCGCTCCTCACACCACGCCGGCGAGGACTTCGCGCGTCTGAAGGCGGCGCGCGAGGCGCAGCACGTGCGCTGAGAGATGCCGCGGTTCACGACCACGCGCCGGGTTCGGCACGCTGCGGCCGAGATGTTCGATCTCGTGGCCGACGTCGAACGCTATCCCGAATTAGTACCGCTCTGCCGCGAGCTCAAGGTGCGCCGCCGGGTGTCGAGCGGAGAGGGCGTCGAGGTGCTCGTCGCCGACATGACGGTCGCCTACAAGCTGATCCGCGAGAGCTTCACCAGCCGCGTGGTGCTGGATCGCCCGCGCCTGCAGATCTCGGTCGAGTATCTGGACGGTCCGTTCAGCCGTCTCGACAACCGATGGACGTTTCATCCGATCGACGACGAGACCTGCAAGGTCGAGTTCTTCATTTCCTACGAATTCAGGAGCCGCACCCTCGGGCTGCTCATGGGCGCGATGTTCGATGCCGCGTTCCGCCGCTTCGCCGATGCGTTCGAGCGCCGCGCGGACGAGGTTTACGCGTAACCCGCCGCCACACGTTGCCTCGTGTTGACCGCAGCGAAACTTCGTCCTCGATGCAAGCCGCGACATCAGGGAAATGCATGTTCAACGAATATCTCACGCGTTGGGCGCTGATCCCGGATGGGAGTCCCATCGTGACTCGCTCGAGCCATCTTCTCCCGGTGCGGCGAGCAGGTATCGCGGCGATGCTCAAGGTGGCAACCGAGCTCGAGGAGCAACGGGGTGCGTCGTTGATGGCCTGGTGGGACGGTCGGGGCGCTGCGCGCGTACTCGCTCAGGAAGGGAATGCCATCCTTCTGGAGCGTGCCACCGGTGACAGATCTTTGGTGGGCTTGGCTCGGGATGGTTGCGATGACGAAGCGAGCCGGATCATCTGCCAGGTCGTGGGGGATCTCCATGCGCCGAGGAGCAAGTCGGTCCCGGACCTGATTCCGCTCGATCGTTGGTTTCAGCCATTGCACTCCGCGATCGTCAACGGCGGCATTTTTGCTCGCTGCGCCGATGCCGCTCGAGAATTGCTGGCATCACCGCGAGACGTCGTGGTCCTGCACGGAGACATTCACCACGAGAATATCCTGGATTTCGGGGAGCGTGGTTGGCTCGCGATCGACCCCAAGGGCCTCCTGGGCGAGCGGGGATTCGACTATGCTAATTTGTTTTGCAATCCGGATGCGGAGACAGCGCTTGCGCGGTGCCGGTTCGGTCGACGTGTTGCCATGGTGACACAAGCAGCGGCACTGGAGCGTAGACGACTCCTCCAATGGATTATGGCTTGGGCTGGCCTTTCCGCGCTCTGGCTCCTCGAAGACGGCATATCTGCCGACTTTCGCCTCGAGATGGCTGAAATGACGTCGGCTCATCTCGACCCGTGAGCGGGGCTCGTCAGTCTCCCGAGCGCAGAGCGGAACCAGAGAATTCAGATGAGCGACGCAATTCGCCCACCACTGGCGAGCAGTTCCAACAGGGCAAGTGCCTCTGCGACCGACCGCAGCCGCACCTCGCGGCGCCCGATGTCGCCGAACCGTTTTTCGCGGTGGATGAGACGGCCGTCGCGGGCCGCCGCCGCGAAATGAACGAGGCCGACAGGCTTCTCGGCGCTTCCGCCGCCCGGTCCGGCAATGCCGGTGATGGCCACGGCAAGATCGACCGGCGAATGCGACAGCGCGCCCCGCGCCATCTCCTCGGCGGTTTCCCGGCTCACCGCGCCGTGGCGCCTCAGCGTCTCGGCCGAGACGCCGAGCAGATTCTGCGTCGCCTCGTTCGAATAGGTGACGAGGCCGCGGTCGACGACGTCGGACGAGCCGGCGATGTCGGTGAGCGCCCCGGCGACGAGCCCGCCGGTGCAGGATTCCGCCGTCGCAATCGTCCATCCGCGGGCACGGCAGAGATCGAGCACGCGCGCCGCGGCCGCGCGCAGATCGTCGTCGATCATGGGGTACTCCAGGGCAGCCGCACCGTCGCGGTCGCGAAGGCGGCGATCCCTTCGCCGCGGCCGACGAAGCCCAGCTTCTCGTTGGTGGTCGCCTTCACGGCCACGCGTTCGGCCGCGATGCCGGCAATCTCCGCGATGCGCGCCCGCATGGCGTCGCGATGCGGCCCGATGCGCGGGGCCTCGCAGATCAGCGTCACGTCGAGATGCGCGATGCGCCCCGAGCGTGCCCGTACGCGCTCGACCGCGAAGGCCAGAAACTTGTCCGAGGATGCGCCGCGCCAGCGCGGATCGCTCGGCGGGAAGTGATGCCCGATATCGCCGTCCGCGAGCGTCCCGAGAATTGCATCGACGAGCGCGTGGAGCACGACGTCGGCGTCCGAATGGCCGGCGAGCGCGCGCCCATAGGGGATGGGAACGCCGCCGAGCACGACATGGTCGCCTTCGCCGAACGCGTGCACGTCATAGCCGGTCGCGGTGCGGACGTCTCCGAGTGCGGCGAGCCCGGCCGCCTCGAGGCGCGCGAAGTCCTCCGCGGTCGTCAGCTTGGTGTTGGCGCGCTCGCCCTCGAAGACGCTGACGTCCATGCCGGCCCATTCGGCGAGCGCCGCGTCGTCGGTGAAGTCCTCCCGCCCCGCCGCGGCGGCGCGCCGGTGGGCGTCGAGCAGGGTGTCGAAGCGGAATGCCTGCGGGGTTTGCACGGTGCGCAGGCGGGTGCGGTCGAGCGTTTCGACCACGCGCCCATCGGAATCGACCGATTTCACCGTGTCGGTGACGGCGAGGGCCGGAATGGCCGCGCCTTTCGCCTTGGCCGCCGCGATCGCGCGCGAAACGAGTCCGGCCGAGGCGAAGGGGCGGGCGGCATCGTGGACCAGCACGGTCTCAGGCGATCTCGCGGCGAGGCTCTCGAGGCCGGCGCGGACCGACGCCTGCCGGGAGGCTCCGCCGTGAACGGGGGCGAGGAGGTCGAGCCCGGCCGCGGCCGCCCGAAACGACTCGAGATCGTCCGGATGGATGACGGGCTGCACCCAGGAGACATCCGGGTGCT
>CAYVBN010000392.1:0-6019 GCA_964449645.1 uncultured Hyphomicrobiales bacterium | reverse complement strand
GAATTGATGCGGGCGCGCGGACTCACCACGCAGGACGTCATCCAGTCGCTGCAGCAGCAGAGCGCGCAGGTCGCCGCCGGCCAGGTCGGCATGCCGCCGACGCCGGCGGGGCAGGCCTTCCAGCTCACGCTCGACGTGACCGGCGCGCTCGACGACCCTGACCAGTTCGCGAACGTCGTGGTCAAGACCGGCAGCAACGGCGACATCACGCGGCTGCGCGACGTCGGCCGGGTGGAGCTCGGCGCCCAGACCTACAGCCAGACGTTCAACCTGAACGGCCGGCCGGCCGCCGGCATCGGCATCTTCCTCGCACCCGGCGCCAATGCGCTGCAGGTGGCGGGCGAGGTGCGGGACAAGATGAAGGCGCTTGCGGCGGAATTCCCGCAAGGACTCGCCTACAGCATCCCGTTCGACACCACGACGTTCGTCAACGCGTCGATCCACGAGGTCTACAAGACGCTCTACGAGGCGGCGATCCTCGTGCTCGTCGTCATCCTGCTGTTCCTGCAGGACTGGCGTGCCATGCTGGTGCCGGCGACCACGGTGCCGGTCACGATCATCGGCGCGTTCGCCGCGATGTACGCGTTCGGATTCACCGTCAACCTGTCCACGCTGTTCGCCATCGTGCTGTCGATCGGCATCGTGGTCGACGACGCGATCGTCGTGGTCGAGGGGGCCGCGCACAATATCGAGCAGGGCATGAGCGGCCGCGACGCGGCGATCCGTGCGATGGATCTCCTGTTCGGACCGATCGTCGGCATCACGCTGGTGCTGATGTCGGTCTTTCTTCCGGCGGCGTTCCTGCCCGGACTCACCGGCCGCATGTACGCGCAGTTCGCGCTGGTGATCGCCGCCACCGCGCTGATCAGCGCGATCAACGCGGCGACGCTCAAGCCGACGCAGAGCGCGCTCTGGCTGCGCCGCCCGGTGCCGCCGGAGCAGCGCAACGCCTTCTATCGCGGGTTCAACGCCGTCTACGACCGGGCGGAGCGCGGCTACGCGGCGCTGATGCGCCGCATGGTCGCGCACAGCGGCCTCATGGTGGTGATCGCGCTCGTTATCGTCGCGCTCGCGGGCTATGGCCTCTCGCGCGTGCCCACCGGTTTTCTGCCGATCGAGGACCAGGGCTATCTGATCGCGACCGTGCAGCTTCCCGACGGCGCGTCGCTCGAGCGGACCCAGAAGGCGCTCGACCATGCCGCGCAGATCGCCCGCCAGACGCCGGGCGTCGACCAGGTGGTCACCATCGCGGGCGTGTCGGCGCTCGACAACAACTCCGCCCTGTCCAACGCCGGTGTCGCCTACATCGTCCTCAAGGACTGGGGCGAGCGCGGCGCCGGTCAGGACCTGCGCTCGCTGTTCGTCGAACTGAACCGCTCGCTCGGCGCGGTCGAGGAGGCCCGCACGATCGTGCTGCCGCCGCCGCCCATCCAGGGCATCGGCAATGCGGGCGGCTTCACCATGCAGATCGAGCTGCGCGACGGCAGCTTCGATCTCGGCAAGCTGCAAGGCATCACCGATGCGGTCGTCTCCAACGCCGCGAGCCAGTCCGGCCTGCAGCGCGTGTCCACCTCGTTCAGGGCGGGCGTTCCCCAGTACAAGATCCAGGTCGACCGGGTGAAGACGCAGGTGGTGCACGTGACGCTCGACCAGGTCTTCGCGGCGCTCGCCGGCTATCTCGGGTCGACCTATGTGGAGCAGTTCAACAAGTTCGGCCGCGTTTTCCAGGTCTATGTGCAGGCCGATTCGCAGTTCCGGCTGCGGCCGACCGACATCCAGAATCTCACGGTGCGCAACTCGGACGGGGACATGATCCCGCTCGGCACCCTCGTCACCATCACGCCGACCGTCGGCCCCTCCTTGATCAGCCTTTACAATCTTTATCCCTCCGCGACCGTCATCGGGGTTCCGGCCGCGGGCTTCAGTTCCGGCCAGACCATGACGCTGATGGAGGAGCTTGCCGCGCGCACGCTGCCGCCCGGCGCCGGCTACGAATGGACCGCGATGTCGTACCAGGAGAAGATCGTCGGCAATCAGATGTACATCGTCTTCGCGCTGGCGATGCTGCTCGTCTATCTGGTGCTCGCCGGACAGTATGAGAGCTGGTACGCGCCGGTCTCCGTCGTTCTCGCGGTTCCGCTCGCGCTCGTCGGGCCGGTTTCGGTGCTGAGCGGTCTCGGGATCGACAACAACCTCTACACCCAGATCGGCCTCGTGCTGCTGATCGCACTGTCGGCGAAGAACGCGATCCTGATCGTCGAATACGCCCGCGATCTGCGCGCCGCAGGCCGGGGAGTGGCCGAATCGGCGGTCGAGGCCGCGCGCGCCCGGTTCCGTCCGATCCTGATGACGTCCTTCGCCTTCATCCTCGGCGTCGCGCCCCTGGTGGTGGCGACCGGCGCCGGCGCCAGCGCGCGCAAGTCGATCGGCATCACGGTGTTCAGCGGCATGATCGCCTCGACCTGCCTCGCCGTGCTCTTCGTGCCGGCGTTCTTCGTCATCGTTCAGCGCTTCGAGGAATGGCGGGCCGCGCGCACGCGCAAGCGCGCCACCGCGTCGAACACGCCGGCGGAATAATGACGCTCGGACCTGCCGCCGGACGGGGGCTCAGTCACAATTTGGACTCAGGGCTCCTTATGGTACCAAGACTTCCCGCTGGAGCATGATCCCGAAAAGTGGATACCGTTTTCGGGTAAGATCATGCTCGAATCAAAAGGTTAGAGCGGGTCGACGTTCCGACGACAAGTCACCCGCTCTCGAGAATCGAGCGTCCGCCATGACCCGATTGCTTTGCAGCGTCCCCGTCTTTGCGCGCCGGTTCGCCCTGGCCGCCGCACTGGTTGTGTCCGCGCTCGGCACCGTCCCGGCGCAAGCTCAGCAGGGCGGGCTGCTGGGCGGCATTTTCGGCGGCTCGTCGGACGAGCAGCAGCAAGCGCCCGGCAGGATGGCGCAGATGTCGGGTTCCGACCTCGTCGTGCGTCTTGATCAGCTCGAAGCCCGCATGCGCCAGCTCACGGGCGCGATCGAGCAACTCCAGTTCCGCAATCAGCAGCTCGAGCAGTCCCTGCGACGTATGCAGGAGGACAACGAGTACCGCTTCCAGGAACTCGGCCAGAAGGGCGGCCATGCGGGGTCGGGTGGCCGTCCTCCGGCGGCCAGCCAGCCGATGCAGCCGCCGCCCGCCGCGCCGATGGCGCCCGGCCGGCGGTCGGAGGCGATCGAGCCGGCGCCCGTCCCAGGAGCGGCTCCGGCTCCGGCGCTGCCCCCGGTGTCCACGACGGCCTCTTCCGGGCGCGGCGGCGGAGATGTCTTCGATCCGTCGCAACATCCCAATGCCCCGGGCGCGCCGCGCATGCTCGGCGCGATCCCGCCCGGCAGCAATGCGGCGCCGCCGCCGGTGTCCGAGGAATCCTCGGTCGGCATTCCGGGCGGACGCGCTGCCGGCGCACCGCTCGATCTTTCGAGCATGTCGAACGCGAGTGCGCCGCCGGGCGAGCGCCCGATGGCCGGAAACGGTCCGCTGCCGCCGCCCCCGACCCGCTATCCGAGCTCGACCGGCACCAGTCTGGCCAGCGCCAATCCGGGCGTCGAGCCGCCTTCGCAGTCCCCCAAGGACGAGTTCGATCTCGGCTACGGGTACATGCTGCGCAAGGATTATGCGCTGGCCGAGGACACGTTCCGGCTGTTCCTGCGCAAATACCCGAGCGATCGTCTCACAGCCGACGCTCAGTACTGGCTGGGCGAGAGCCTGTTCCAGCGGCAACGCTACCGCGATGCGGCCGAATCCTTCCTGACCGTGACCACCAAGTTCGAATCGACCGGGAAGGCGCCCGATGCCCTGCTGCGGCTGGGGCAATCCCTTGCCGCGCTGGGCGAGAAGGAGGCGGCCTGCGCGGCGCTCGGCGAGGTCGCGCGCAAATATCCGCGCGCCGCGCTCAATGTGAAGCAGAGCGTCGAGCGGGAACAGAAGCGTGTCCACTGCTGACGACACCCCCGTCTCCCGGCCGGAGGCGGACCTGCTTTTCGCCAATCTTGCCGCTGCGCCGAGCCTCGTGCTCGCGGTTTCGGGCGGACCGGACTCGACCGCGCTGCTCTGGCTCGCGGCCGAATGGCGCCGACGGCTTGGCGACGGACCGGAACTCCTGGCCGTCACGGTCGATCACGGATTGCGGCCGGGGTCGGCAGACGAGGCGGCCGCGGTCGCACGGCTCGCCCGCGAACTCGGCGTGGCCCACCGGACGCTGCGCTGGACCGGCGACAAGCCGGCGAGCGGCATCCAGGCCAAGGCGCGCGCCGCCCGTTACGAGCTGCTCGCGAGGGCCGCCCGCACGCTGGGCGCCCGCCACATCCTCACCGCTCACACCCTCGACGACCAAGCCGAGACCGTGCTCATCCGCATGGCGCGCGGCAGCGGCATGACGGGCCTTGGCGGGATGGCGCGGATCGTTCCACTCGAACCCGATCCCGAATCGTCCCCGCCGGCGCGCGCACATGATCGCGCGGGAATCCCCGATCGCCTGGTGCTGGTGCGGCCGTTCCTCGAGCTTCCAAAGTCGAGACTGATCGGGACCCTGCGGGCGGCAGGCATCGCCTATGCGGACGATCCTTCGAATCGCGATCCGCGCTTTACCCGCAGCCGCATGCGCGGCCTGATGCCGGTGCTCGCCGGCGAAGGCCTCGACGCGCGCCGGCTCGCCCGCCTTGCGCGGCGGTTGCGGCGGGCCGATATGGCGCTGGAAGCGGCGGTGAACGAGGCGGCCTCACGGCTTTCCTCGCAGCCGTGGCCGGAGCGCGGTCCGGTCCTCTTCGATGCCGCGGGGTTCGGCCGGCTGCCCGCCGAAATCGCCTTGCGTCTCCTCGGACGTGCCGTCGCCCGTCTCGGAGACGAAGGGCCGGTCGAGCTCGGCAAGCTCGAACGTTTGCTGGCCGATTATGAAGCCGCGGCGAAGGGCGCGGGCAGGGGGCCACGGGCCGGTTTCGCGCGGTTTCGCCGCACGCTTGCGGGGGCCGTCGTGACGCTGGCGCGCGGAAATCTCACGGTCGAGCGTGCTCCGCCGCGCAAGCGCCGGGGCGCTCAGGTGAAATCGAGGCGTACACCATGCCGTAAGGACGCGGCCGCGCATTTGGCCGCTGGCGGCTAAAATGTCTTATATTCGGCCCCTTCGCTTGGCATAAGAGGCGGCGCTTCCTACATTGGGTCTGGGGCGCAGCCAGGGCTGTGATGAACGAGGTGCGACGATCGGGGGAGAGGCCAGACCATCCCGCGGGCGTGCCATAAAGGTCGTTGAATGAACGCAAATCTGCGCAATTTCGCCCTCTGGGTGATCATCGTCCTGCTGCTGCTGGCGCTCTTTACTTTGTTCCAGAATCCAGGCCAGCGTTCGGTTTCCCAGGACATCTCCTTCTCGCAGCTCCTGAGCGAGGTCGATCAGGGCCGGGTGCGTGACGTCGTCATCCAGGGGCCGGACATCCACGGCACCTTCACGGACGGCCGCAGCTTCCAGACCTATGCGCCCAACGATCCGACGCTGGTGCAGCGCCTCTACGGCAAGGGCGTCTCGATCACCGCGCGGCCGCCGCAGGACAACGTCCCGTGGTTCGTGTCGCTGCTCGTCTCGTGGCTGCCGTTCATCGCCCTGATCGGCGTGTGGATCTTTTTGTCGCGGCAGATGCAGGGCGCCGGCGGCAAGGCGCTCGGCTTCGGCAAGTCGCGGGCGAAGCTCCTCACCGAGGCGCACGGGCGCGTCACCTTCGAGGACGTCGCCGGAGTCGACGAGGCCAAGCAGGACCTGCAGGAGATCGTCGAGTTCCTGCGCGATCCGGGAAAATTCCAGCGCCTCGGCGGGCGCATCCCGCGCGGCGTGCTGCTGGTCGGCCCTCCGGGCACCGGTAAGACGCTGCTCGCGCGCGCCATCGCGGGCGAGGCCAACGTTCCGTTCTTCACCATCTCGGGTTCCGACTTCGTCGAGATGTTCGTCGGCGTCGGCGCCTCGCGCGTGCGCGACATGTTCGAGCAGGC
>CAYVBN010000391.1:0-9340 GCA_964449645.1 uncultured Hyphomicrobiales bacterium | reverse complement strand
AGGCTCGCCGGGATCACCTTCGTGTCGTTGACCACGACGGCGTCGCCGGGGCGCAGCAGGTCCGGAAGATCACCGACCATACGGTCCTCGAATTCCGTTGCCGCGCCCGGGCGCACCAGCAGAAGCCGCGCGGATTCCCGCGGGCTCGCCGGCCGCAGCGCGATGCGCTCGGGCGGCAGCTCGAAATCGAAGAGATCGGTGCGCATCCGCCCGCCCGGGTCCCCGCTCGACGCGCTCCGGCCTTAGGCGGCATCGGCCGCGATGCGCGCCGTGACGATCTTGTCGGGATCGGCCACCGGCTCGCCGCGCTTGATGCGATCGACGTTCTCCATGCCTTCCGTCACCTGGCCCCAGACCGTGTACTGGCCGTTGAGCCAGGGCGATTCCTCGAAGCAGATGAAGAACTGGCTGTCGCCGGAATCCGGGTTCTGCGCCCGCGCCATGGAGACGGTGCCGCGCACGTGCTTCTCGGGCGTGAATTCCGCCTTGAGCTTCTTGCCCGAGCCGCCCGCGCCGGTGCCGGTCGGATCGCCGGTCTGCGCCATGAAGCCGTCGATCACGCGGTGGAACACGACGCCGTCGTAGAAGCCGTCGCGCACCAGCTCCTTGATGCGGGCAACGTGATTGGGGGCGAGATCGGGCCGCATGGCGATGACGACCGTGCCCTTGGTGGTGTCGAGGATCAGCGTGTCTTCCTTGTCGGTCATGGGTGCTCCTGTTGGTTCGGCAAAGGCCTGTTGTCGACGAAACGGACGGCGATGGGACGGCCGGCGATGGCGCCGCCCATGCCGCTGCTGAAGGGCATCGGCGTGCAGCGCTGCAGCGCATCGTCGATCGCCCGCAGATAAACGTCACGGACCTGCGCCTCGGCGCCGCGGGTCGCGTAGGTGACGCGCGGCTTGGCAACGAGATCGCCGTCGCGCTTGAAGGCGAAGCGGACCGACATCTGCATGCCGGCGCGCGCCTCGTCCTCACGTGGCGGCACCCAGCAGGCCCGCAAAGCCGCGAACATGCCGCGGATCGTGTCGACCGGCTTGTCGGACGACGCAGACTGCGCCTGATCGCCGTCGCGGCTTTCGATCGTCACCCGCAGGTCCTCGCCGATCGGCGGCGCGAACTCCGGCGTGCAGGGACGGCGGCGGAACACGCTGCAGGTCGTGGGCGCGCAAGGATGCCGGCTGAAGACGCTGCACACGACCACGCCCGGTCCGAGCGGACGGGCAGATGCGGCAGACCCTCCCGCGAGGGCGGCCGCCACGAACGCCCCGCTCGTCAGCACGTGTCCTGCAACTCGTCTCGTCACTTCGCGTCGGCTGCGACCTGCATGTGCAGGATGCGATCGGGATCGGTCACGGCGCCGTTGCGCGCCTCCGGCCCCTTCTTGATCTTGTCGATGGCGTCCATGCCGGAGACGACCTCTCCGACCACCGTGTACTTGCCGTTCAGGCTGGGCGTCTCACCGAACATAATGAAGAACTGGCTGTTCGCCGAGTTCGGGTCCTGCGCGCGCGCCATGCCGACGATGCCCCGCTTGAACGGCACGGACGAGAACTCGGCCGGAAGGTCGGGGTACTTCGACTTGCCGGTGCCGTCCCCGCGCTGGCCGTCGCCGGTCTGCGCCATGAAGCCGGCGATCACCCGGTGGAACGGCGCGTTGTCGTAGAACTTCTCGCGCGAGAGCAGCTTGATGCGCTCGGCATGCTTGGGCGCGAGATCGGGCCGCAGCTTGATGACAACGCGGCCGTACTTGGTGTCGAGCAGGATCGTGTTCTGCGGATCGAGCCCTGCCGGCAGCTTTTGCGCAAAAGCGGGGATCGCAACGACGAGCGCGGCCGCGAGGGCGAGCAGACGGATCATGTGAACTCCCTGATCAGAGGCCGGGCTTGCCGGCGAACTTGGCCTTCAGGCGGGCCGCAACCGCGGGCGGCACGAAGGCCGATACGTCGCCCCGCATGGCGGCGATCTGACGGACCAGTGTGGCGGTGATCGGGCGGACATCGGCCGAGGCCGGCAGGAACACCGTCTGCACGCCGGGCGCCATGGCGGCGTTCATCCCGGCCATCTGCATCTCGTAGTCGAAGTCGCTGCCGTCGCGCAGGCCCCGGATCAGGAGCGTCGCCCCGACGCGTTCCGCAGCGGTAACAACGAGATCGCCGAACGTGGTGCACTCGACCGCGCAGCCGGCCGGCTTGGCCAGCGGGATGCAGGTCTCCTGGAGCATGGCCAGCCGCTCGTCGGCCGAGAACAGCGGCACCTTGCCCGGATGCACCCCGATCGCCAGCACCAGCCGGTCGGCCAGGCGCGCCGCCTGCCGAACCACGTCGAGATGGCCATTGGTGACCGGATCGAAGGACCCGGCATAAAGCGCGACACGCGGCATGGAGGGGGTCTAACCCGCCGTTCTGGCGGCCGCAAGGTGGGCCGGCGGGCTGCCCCACCGGCTCGATTCCCGCAAGTCAGCCGTGGATGCCGGGTCTACAGAGCACCGCTTCGTGCTGCAGTGCACCCGGAGAACGCGGGGGCTGTCTCGAGGCTCGTGTCCCGGATGCGGTGCAGCGCGCAGCAGTGCGCCGCCGATCCAGGACCGATGCCGTCAAGCTTGCGGCAACCGACCGAGAAATCTGGATGCCGCCCGACATCTCGCGCGAACAGGTTGCGAAAGAGCTGTGGAAATCCATGAACTCCCCCCGCCCCCGCGGCGTTTCTCGATGGCGCGTCACGCCAGCCCAAACAGACGGTCGCATTTGAACCCGTTCCGCACGCGCTGCGACCAAACAGGTGAGGGCCTCGGGGCCCGCCGGGCGCAGTCAGGGGAGACGATCATGCTCAAGGTTCTATCCGCCATCGCCGCCGCAGCCGTGATCGCGGGGGCCGTGACGATGATCCCGGGCCTTGCGCAAAACGTCGAGGCCCGCGCGGCCCAGACGTCCGGCAAGAGCGACCGCCTCGACGCGCACCCCTACGGACGCGCCTGCTCGCAACAGGCTTGGCCCTATTTCGAGACGGCCTGCCTGCGCAACATCACCTCCCCGATCCGCAAGGCGCCGGCGGTGCGCCTCGTCACCACCGATCGGCTGCAATCCACGAACTGATCAATCCACGAATTGATATTGGGATTTCGCGGCCAGGCTCGCCGCCGCCCGCACCCCGCATCCATTCATCCGGCTTGCGCCCGGCCGTCACTTGCGCCGATCATCCCGCAAGGTGAGGAAACCTCTTGGAACAAGGGGGCGGGATCATGCGCGTTCGAATGCTCTGCGGATTGCTGGTCGCCATGCTGATCGGGCTGATCGCGCCCGCGCAGGCACAGGATTATCCGACACGTCCGATCAAGATCATCGTGCCGACCCCGCCGGGCGGCCCGGTCGACGTCGTGGCCCGGCTGGTCGCGAACTATCTGTCGAACACGATCGGCCAGGGCGTCGTGGTCGAGAACCGGCCGGGCGCCGGCAACACGATCGGCTCGAAGGAAGCCGCGCAGGCCGAGCCCGACGGCTACACCCTGCTCTATTCCAGCTCGAGCGGCCTCGTCATCGCCCCGATGCTGCACAAGGACGCGGGCTACGATCCGCTGCGCAGCTACGCACCGATCGTCGCGGTCGCGGAAAGCTCGAACATTCTCGTGGTCAATCCCTCCGTGCCGGCGAAGTCCGTGCAGGAGCTCGTCGCCTACGCCAAGGCCAATCCCGGCAAGGTGAACTTCTCCTCGGGCGGCATCGGCGTGCTGCCGCATCTGATCGGCGAGATGTTCAAGGCGCGCGCCAAGATCGACATCGTGCACGTGCCCTATCGGGGCGGCGGCCCCTCGATCAACGACGTGATGGCCGGACAGGTGCAGATGACGTTCGAGGGCACGAGCGTGCTGTTGCCGCTGATCAAGGCCGGCAAGCTCCGACCACTCGCCGTCACCAGCGCCCAGCGCATCCCCGAGCTGCCGGACGTACCGACCATGATCGAGAGCGGCTTTCCGGGCTTCTCCTCGACGAGCTGGCACGGCCTGCTCGCGCCGGCGAAGACGCCGCCGGCCGTCATCGCCAAGCTCAACACACAGGTCAATGCGGGGCTGAAATCGCCGGAACTCATAGACCGGCTCGCCAAGCTCAGCTCGCATCCGCTCGGCGGCAAGCCCGAGGCGCTGACCGAGCTGATCAAAAGCGACACGGCCAAATGGGGACCGATCGTGAAATCGCTGGGACTGGCGGTGAATTAGAGCATGATCCCGAAAAGCGGATGCCGATTTTCGAAAGGACATGCCCAAATCGAAAGGACTGGAGCGGAACGATGGCTCGAAGACAGATCATCCTGCTTTAGCGCACAACTTCATGGGTGCCGCGGCAATTCCCCATTGAATTGCCGCGGAAACTCCGGCATGCCGTTTCTACTCTGATCCCGCCAACTCCGACGCGAATGAGACCACTTCTCTCCGGCCGGCACGCGCGTTTCGTCAAAGTGACGTCGGCGCGGTGGCAGCGGCGCGCCATCTTTTTGCTCGGCGGCATTCTGGTCGGCGCGGCGGCGGTGATACTGGCCCTGCTCGCCGACCGGGCACAGTCCGCCTTCGCCCTGCTGGTCGCGCACTGGCATGGTGCATCGTTGGTGGTCACGCCGCTCGGGTTCGCCCTCTCGGCTCTCTTCACCCGCCGCTTCTTTCCAAATTCCCAGGGCAGCGGCATTCCGCAGGCCATCGCGGCGCGCCAGCTCAGCGATCAGAACGCGCGCGGGCGGCTGGTGTCGATCCGGATCGCAATCGGCAAGATCCTGCTGACGCTGCTCGGCCTGCTGTGCGGAGCGTCAGTTGGCCGCGAGGGCCCGACCGTCCAGGTCGGCGCCTCCATCATGTTCGGGATCGGCCGCATGTCGCCACGGCGCCAGCCCGGGCTGATCCTGGCGGGCGCGGCCGCGGGCGTGGCCGCCGCCTTCAACACGCCGCTCGCCGGCATCGTGTTCGGCATCGAGGAGATGAGCCGCGCGTTCGAGACCCGCACCAGCGGCCTGATCATCGCCGGCGTGATCGCTGCCGGACTGACGTCGCTCGCGCTCGTCGGCAACTATACGTATTTCGGCACCAGCCCCGAGATGCTGCGCAACGGCATCGATTGGCTGGCGATCCCGCTGTGCGGAATCGCGGGAGGACTCGCCGGCGGACTGTTCAGCCGCATTCTTCTCGTGATGGCGCAGGAGCTTCCGGGCACGTTCGGACGCGCCCTGAAGGGACATCCGATCAGCCTTGCCGTCGCGTGCGGTCTCGCCGTCGCGCTCTGCGGGCTCGCCTCCGGCGACACGATCTACGGCACGGGCTATGCGCAGGTGAAGGCTGCGCTCGAGAGCGGCACGCCGCTGCCGGAGAGCTTCGGCCTGCTGAAGTTCGCCGCTACGGCATTTTCCGCGATCAGCGGCATTCCAGGCGGCATCTTCTCGCCCTCGCTCGCGGTCGGGGCCGGTCTCGGGGTGAACATTGCGCATCTGTTCCCGCATGCGCCGCTCGGACCGATCATTCTGCTGGGGATGGTCTCGTACTTTGCCGGCGTCGTGCAGGCGCCGATCACCGCCTTCGTCATCGTCACCGAGATGACGGACAATCACGCCATGGTCGTGCCGCTCATGGCCGCGGCCCTCATCGGCTATGCGACCTCGCGGACGATATGCCGTGAGGGCATCTATCACGGACTGGCCAGGAGATTTCTCCAGAACGAAGCCCGCAGCACCACGGCTGGTTAGAGCATCTTCCGGCGAAGTAGAGACCGGTTCGCCGTGGAAAATAGGAACAAATACCAAATCTAGAGCTCGGGTCCCGACAGGCCGAGATCACACTCCTTACTTGGCATCATCTGAAGCGTGAAATTCGGCGGGCGACGAAAACGGCCTGCCGGCGTCCACCACGAACATCACGAGCGAGTGCAGCTCGGTTTTTCCGCTGCTCCACACTTGCATTGGGGTGTCGGGACCACGACCGACTGCGGACTGGCCGGCTCCAACGTGGATCACACCATGGGGAGTTCTCTGGCTGGTTTCACCCGCAAGCACGTAGAAGGTCTCCGAACCCGGATGCGTATGCACGGAGGTTCGGCTGTCCGGAGGGCCACTCGCCTCGTTGATTCTGAGAAGGTAGTGCGCCGGCGGCTTCGTGTTTTTCGCGACCACCGACGGGAGCGGTCCGATCTCGGCGACCTTTGTGCCACCCGGCGATGCGCCACCCGTGGCCCCGAGTGTAAAGAGCCACACCTTCCCCTCCGACTCGGCCGCCAGCGAGGTAGGTCCGGCCGCCGCCTGCGCCTGCGCCATCGTGGGGAAATTCTCGATGCGCCAGAACAACGGGCCAGACGGCAACTGGTCGATCTTCTTTTCAGCGAGCGGTTTGACGACCAGCGTCTGTTCCGCCGGATGGGTCGGCTGCGAGAGCAGCAACAATCCGACCGCACACGAGGCCATCGTCATTACTTTGGCAGCCAGCTTTCCGCGCAGCATATTCGCCTCCCTGCTCGACGACCCTTCGCTCCAGTTCGACACGGGCCGCATCTGGGTCTTCAAGCGAAGCCAGAGCCGCCGCCGGCGGTAACGAGAGAAGTCGGAAGAAACGCCGAAAGAACGCCGAAATTTGAAGTGGCAGGGCTGGGAACGCGGGCTATCATTCGAATTGCGTCTCGTCGCGGTGCAACGATCGGCTCGGGTCCCGAGGGAGGCATCAATGCAGCGAATTTCCCGGCGCAGCGTGCTTCGTCTCGCTCTCGTCACCGCAGTCCTTCCGGTTGCGAGACCAGCGGCCGGCGTTGCGGAAGGCATCCCGCTCGCCATCGGGGGCTACGATCCGGTAGCCTATTTCACCGATGGAACCCCCGTGCCCGGCCGGCCCGATATCGATTACGTATGGGACGAATACCGATACCGGTTCTCAAGCGCGGAGCATCGGGAACTCTTCAAGGCGGATCCGGTCCGTTACGCCCCGCAGTTCGCGAACTTCTGTGCCATGGCTCTCACCCGTGGCGAGATCGAGGAGGGCAATCCGCAATATTGGCTGATCAGCGAGGGCAGACTTTATCTGTTCCGGAAGCCGGTCGGCCCCGAGCTATTCCGCCGGGACCTCGCCGGAAACATCGCCAAAGCGAACAGCAACAGTTCGCTCGTTGTCCGACACTGACGTTCAATTGCCACCGCGGGAAAGCCCGGCGTCCGCAGTGTAGAGGCCAGCTTTGCGCAGGCCGTCGCGCAGGTGTTCGAGATCGGCCGCGTTGAGGAACTTGCTGCCGAATTCCTGCGGATCGAAAGTGGGATCGACGCGCCGGATGTCTGCGACGGCGCGGGCTGCATCTCCGACCCTCTTCTGCTGCGCATAGGCGGCGGCAAGCACGATGCGGTTGAAGTTCGCGCCCGTTGTTTCCCGAATATTGATTTGCGCCTGTTCGATGGCGGCGTCGTAGCGCCCCTTCGAATAGTAGGCGAGACTCAAGGCAAAACGATCGATCGCATTGAGGTCGGGGTCGATCCGCAGCGCCTGCTCGAGAGCTTCGATCGCCGCGTCGGTTTGCCCCAACCACATCAGGATGTTGCCACGGCCCGCGAGGCCACGGGCGTCATTCGGATTGATGGCAATCGCGCGGTCCATCTCGGTCTTTGCCTGTTCGAACCGATGATAGAAGATATCGATACGACCAAGGACGATCCGAGCGCGAACCTCGGCGTCGTTGAGACTCAAGGCCTTGTTCGCCATATCTTCCGCACGGTTCAAGAAGCTTTTCGGCGATTCCGCCCAGCCCATCGACACGGCGATGTAATAGGTCTCGGCCAGCGCCGCGTAGGCCGCCGCGTAGTTTGGGTCGAGTTCGACCGCCCGCCTGAGCAGGCGCCGCGCTTCCGCAATATTCGCCCGCGTCGGACGGTCCAGCGCCGGCCTTGCGTGCAACACGTCGTCGTAGGCATCGAGACTGTCCGTCGGCCTGGCGGAAGCACGGCGCAGTTCGGATTGCTCCACCCGAATGGCCAGCGCACCGGCGATCTGCGTGGTGATCTTGTCCTGCAAGGCAAACACGTCGGCCAAGGCCTCGTCGAAACGTGCCGACCACAGAACTCGCCCCCGCCCCGTATCGACGAGTTGCGCGGCCACACGCACACGATCGCCACTGCGTCGCACGGTGCCTTCGACCAGATAGCTCACGCCCAGCTTGTCCCGAACTTCCTGCGGACTTGCGGGCCGTCCCTTGTAGGGAAACACCGCATTCCACGACATAACCGTCAACGAGGAGAACCGGCCGAGCGCATTGATGATGTCCTGGGTCAATCCATCGGCGAAGTACGAGCGACTTGGATCATTCCCCTGATCGACCAGGGGGAATACGGCGATTGCCGGCTGGCGCCCGAAAGCACCGGCCGGCGCCCGATCGAGCGCCTGCGGAGGACTTGACGGTGCGCTCCCGGTTCCAATTCCGCTCCTAGCCACGAGGCCCACAACCAGCAGGGAGAATACAGCGATAGCGATCAATCCCAGGCTCGCGCGGACAGGCGCCCTCGCAAACAAGCCGGCGCGCGCAGTTCCGTGTGTCGCCGAGGGCAATGTGCTGGGGTGTCCCGCGAGTGATACGGATTGTTCGGACTCGCCGTCGGAAGCAGCACTTACGGAGGCCTCGAATCGGTAGCCGCGCCGGGGGATGGTCGTGATCAGTCGGGCGCCGCCATCCCCGAGCGCGCGGCGCAGTTCGCCGATACTCTGCACCAGGACGTCGTCGGTGAGGGCGAGGTTGGGCCAGACCGCGGCGAACAGCTCGTCCTTGGAGACCAGTCGGCCCGGGTTTTCCACGAAATGAGCCAGCACCGCGAACGTCTTGGGGCGCAGCGTGAGTTCATGGCCGTCGAGAAGAACGCAGCCGCGATCCAAGTCCAAGATGTAGCTGTCAAATCGCAGGCGCTTCGGCTGCGCTCGTCCCGGTGATGGGGAATCGCGAAGGCTCATCGCCATACCCGCTTCGGTCGACGCCGGCTACCCGAGCTTCATGAGGCAGCGCCCACCGGCGAACCCGATATTAGCCCCTCCCCCAGGGAATTTCATCGGGCGACCCGGTTCGTCAAAAGGGCCTGCTCAGAGCTCGGGTCCCGACAGGCCGAGCGCACGCTCCGCCCGGAAGACATTGCTGTAAAGGTTCGCGATCCACTGCCGCCCGCTCGAGGTGACGTTGAGATAGCGGATCGCGATTTGGATCTGCGGCGAGACGCTCTCCCAATAGAACTGCGGATATTTGGAGATCAGGTCCGCCGGCGAGCTGTAGCCGAACGTCTTGTTCAGTCCGGTCTCCTCGAATTCGTGGAACAGCGCGTTGGCTTTCCTGAGATGGTGAGGATCGCCGAGCTGGCC
>CAYVBN010000390.1:0-3256 GCA_964449645.1 uncultured Hyphomicrobiales bacterium | reverse complement strand
AGCTCGCGCTGGCCGCGTCCGAGCGGGATCGTCGCATCGATCACCAGCAAGCCGGTGGCGAGCGGCTTCGTCACCAGCGCGCGATCGACGATCACGGGGGCCGCCTGCTCGACGGGCGCAAGCTGCGTGCCTTCGATTGCGCCCCGGCCGTCGAGCGGCGCGCCGAGCGCATCGACCACGCGGCCGAGCAATCCCTCGCCGACCGGGACACGCGCCACCTTCCCGGTGCCGCGGACGAGGCTGCCGGCCGGGATGCCGACGGTATCCCCCAGCAGGATGCAGCCAATGGCATCTTCTCCGAGATCGACGGCAAGCCCGCGCACGCCGCCTTCGAACACCAGCAGCTCGTCGAGCTGCGCCTGCGGCAGCCCGGCGACCATCGCCACGCCATCGCCCACCTGAAGAACGCGGCCGACATGCTCGAGCTGCGGGACGACGGGGGAAGCGGCGATCTGCTGCCGCTGCTCCTGCGCCCAGCTCCGGAGCTCCTCAACGAGGCCGGACATGGGCATCTCCCTCCGTCCGTGCCGCCGCGAGCACGCTCTGCCATGAGAACCGCAGGATCGCGGCCGGGAAATGCAGTTCCGCGCCCGCGATCAGGTCGGGATCGACCTCGAAGGTCATGCCGCCGGTGCCGAACGATCGCCGCAACCGTTCCTTCCACTGCTCGGCCGTTTCCGTGGGCAACGCGCAGGCGGTCACCACCGTCAGCTTCCCGCCATCGGCAAGCTGGCGCACCAGGGCATCGCGCTCGGATTGTGAAAGCGCGCCGAGATATTGCTCGATGCGTTCGATCCAGGCTTCCGCGCGGTACTGCACCGGCACGTCGGCGAGCAGCTTCTGCGCAAAGACCGTCCCGAGATCGAGCGCCAGCCGCCGCGCCTCGGCCAGCGCCTTCTCACGTTCCTCCGCAAGCGTCTTGCGGGTCGCGTCGATCAATGCCTGCGCCTCGCGCTCGGCCTGTGCCCGGCGCGCGTCGGCCAGTTCCTGCGCCTGGGTCGCGGCCGCTTTGAGGGCCGCCTCACGCTCGGCCGTGATGCCGGCACGCTCGGCCTCGACGACGGCGCGTTGCGCGTTCGCCTTCTCCTCGACCTCCTTGGCGGCATCGAACTGCCGCCGGATGTCCGCTTTCCGCGCGTCGATCATGGCCAGCACCGGCTTGTACAGAAACCGGTGCAGCAGCCAGACCAGGATGCCGAAGTTGATGGTCTGGAGGCCTATGGTCCACCAGTCGAGATGCATCACTCACCCGACATACGGATTGGCGAACAGCAGCAGCAGCGCGACGACCAGACAGTAGATGGCCATGGTCTCGATCATTGCGAGGCCGACGAAGAGCGTGCGCGATATCGTCCCGGCGGCTTCCGGCTGGCGCGCGATCGCGTCCATGGCGGCCGCCACCGAACGGCCCTCCGCCACCGCCGGGCCGATCGATCCGATCGAGACGGCGACGACGGCCCCGATGATCGAAATGAGCTTGGGATCCATTGAACCTCCTTGTTCATTCCTGCGCGGCGTCGCCGACGGCAGCGCCGATGAAGACAGTCGCGAGCACGGTGAAGATGTAGGCCTGTACGAGGCCCACCAGGATTTCGAGCGCCATAAGGGGGATCGGAACAAACAGGCCGGCGAGCGCCACCACGAGGCCGATGATGAACTCCCCGCTCATGACGTTGCCGAAAAGGCGCACCATCAGGGAGAAGGTGCGCGTGATCTCCGAGAGGATGTTGAGCGGCAGCATGATGAGCTTGGGCTCGGCGAAGCTGGCGAGATAGCCCGCAAGTCCGCGTGCGCGAATCCCGAAGTAGTGCACCGAGAGGAAGACGATGAGCGCGAGCGCCGCCGGCGTCTCGATCTTGCTGGTCGGCGCCTCGACGCCCGGAAGCACGCCGGACAGATTGGCGACCACCAGGAAGATGAACAAAGTCCCGATCAGCGGCAGGAACGGCCGCGCATCCTTGCGCACGACGTCCTCGATCTGGTCGGCAATGCCGGTGACGATGCCCTCGAGCGCCGCCTGCCGCTCATCGGGCAGGATCGTCAGACGGCGGGTGACAAACCGGCAGGCGAGGACGAGCGCAGCCATAATGGCCCACGTGGTCACCACCGGACGCGTGATCGCCACCGGACCGACGTGAAACAGCAACGTGCTCGTCAGGGGCGAGGCTTGCATCAGCCGGCCCTTCTCTCGGCGCGCAGCGCCACGCCGCGCGCCATCAGGTACCCGGCAAAGGCGGCCAGCAGCGGCGCGGCTCCCAGTTTCGCCGCCACGACGAGGAAAGCGGCCGCAGCGCCGATGCGGCCGAGCGTCAGGGCCAACGGGCCAAGGAAGCCGCTGCCGCCGACGAGCAGCGACACGCTGCGCTTGAGCGCCGCAAAATATATCAGCCCGAAGACCAGGCCCGCCAAAGCCATCAGGGCCGCAAGTTCCGGATGTGCGATCAAATGCGTGTGGGTCATTCGCTGTGCATCCTCTTCCAGGCGAACGCGCAGCCGGCCGCGAGTCCCGCCACGAGCAAGCCCAAGGTCCAGAAGATCCCGCTGTGAAAGACGCGGTCGAGCCAGCGGCCGGCGAAGATGCCGAGCAGGGTCGGAACCACGATGGTCCAGCCGAGCGCGCCGATCATCGCGAGGTTCTGCCCCATGGACCGCTCGCCCTCGCGCTGCCACAGCGCGCGGCGCTCCTGCCGTTTCCTCACCGCCTGTTCCAGCTTCTCGTGATTGTCCGGCTGCGGCGTCATGACTCCGGCTCCTGCGGGAGCGGGCTCGCCAGCCGCGGCGCCGGCCCGGGACGGTCGGGCCGCAGGAAACGGTAGATTTCCCGGATCGCCGCGAGATAAAGGCGCTGGGCATCGGTGCGCGCCGTCACCTCTTCCTCGCTGCGGCGCTGGAAACTCGCGAGCACTTCGGTTTCGAGGCGATGCAGATCGTCATCGGCGACGGCCTCGCGCGTCGCGACCGTGATCGTATCGCCGCCGTTGACCGCCAGCACGCCGCCGCGCACCGCGACGTGATGCTCGCGACCGCCCTCGTCGCGCCAGCTCACCACGGAGATCGCCAGCGCCGTCAGGAAATCCGCGTGCCCGCGCAGAATCCCGAAGGCACCGGTGTCGTCCTCGGCACGCACATGCGCCACGTCGTCCGCCTTGGTGATGATCGCGAGCGGCGTGGTGAC
Organism: uncultured Hyphomicrobiales bacterium; assembly: GCA_964449645.1. GTDB lineage: Bacteria > Pseudomonadota > Alphaproteobacteria > Rhizobiales > Xanthobacteraceae > CAYVBN01. Next base: position 81 of record CAYVBN010000390.1, on the reverse strand, counting down.
GGTGAGCTTCATGGCGCCGCCCTGGCGGCGGCCCGCTCGCGCTCCCGCGCCTCGGCGAGGCCGCCGATCATGTAGAGCGAG
>CAYVBN010000389.1:0-6666 GCA_964449645.1 uncultured Hyphomicrobiales bacterium | reverse complement strand
ACGGGAATCGGCCAGGGGCTTCCGGGCGGACACGGCATCGTGCTCGACCACGGACATCCGCGCCACATCGACGACGTCGCCGCGCGCTATCCGGACGTCAGGATTCTCGCCGCCCGTCCGGCTTGGCCGTGGCAGGACGAGATGCTTGCCGTCCTCACCCACAAGCCGAACGTCAGCTACGAACTGCATGGCTGGGGTCCGCGGCAATTCTCGCCGGCCCTCAAGCGCGCGATCGCCGGCCGGCTGCAAGATCGCGTCATGTTCGGCTGCGATTTCCCGGTGCTGCGCTACGAGAAGGTCTTGGAGGACTGGCGCTCCGAGGGCTACTCGGAAGAGGTCCTCGACAAGGTTCTCTACAGGAACGCGGCGGCCTACTTCGGCGCGGCGTAACGACGTGCCGCGCATGCGATGTGTGGAAGCAGGTTTGGCAATGAACAAAAACAGCAGGGAGGAATACATGCCGAGGACAAATTCCCGGGCTTTGATTGCCGCCTTTGCGCTGCTGCTCGGCGCCTGCGCGCCCGCGGTGGCCCAGGAGAAGGCTGCCGATTACCCGGCCAGGACCATCGAGCTCGTCGTGCCGTTCCCCGCCGGTGGCGCGACCGACGTGATCGCCCGCATCGTCGCTCAGCTTGTGAGCGAGCAGTGGGGCCAGGCGGTGGTCGTGCAGAACAGAGCCGGCGCCACCGGCGCGATCGGCTCCGAATATGTCGCCCGCGCGAAGCCGGACGGCTACACGCTCCTCGTCGCCACCGCATCGACGCACGCGGTGCTGCCGGCCTATCGGCACGACCTCTCCTACGACACGGTGACGAGCTTCGCGCCGGCGACCTTGCTCGCCACGTTTCCGAACGTGCTGGTGGTGAACCCCAAGGTGCCCGCCAAGAACGTCGCCGAACTCATCGCGCTGCTGAAGGCAAATCCCGGCAAGTACAATTTCAGCAGCTCGGGTGCCGGCGGCTCGATCCACTTCGCCGGCGAGCTGTTCAAGCTGATGACCAAGACGGACATGATCCACGTGCCCTACAAGGGCAGCGCTCCGGCGATCAACGACCTGATCGCCGGCAACGTTCAGCTCACCTTCGACAACATGACGGCGGTGTGGCCGCAGGTTCAGCAGGGCAATTTGCGCGCGCTCGGGGTCGCCAGCCTGGAGCGCACGCCGCTCGCGCCGGACCTCCCGGCGATCGCCGAGACCGTCCCTGGCTTCGAAGCGACGTCCTGGGTGGGCGTCGTCGGTCCTGCCGGCATGCCGGCGCCCATCGTCGAGAAGATTTCGAAGGCTTTCGCGGCGGCACTCGATCGGCCGGAGGTGCGAAAGCGGCTCGCCGATCTCGGCGCCACCGCGCTGTCGGACAAGCCGGACGAGTTCCGCGAATTCATCCGTGCGGACCGCGCCAAATGGCAGAAGGTTGCGCAGGAGGCGCATCTGAGCGCCAAATAACCGGAGCTCGCAACGGCCGCCGATGCCCGATTGCGCAGCTCACGCGAAAATCCGACACTGATCTTGGACGAAGCCGCCAGTCGCGGCCGGATGCCAGCCATCGGCAAGGCAGCCGACGTCCGCATCAGAGGAGGATCGCATGAGTTCGAGATCCGAGATGCCGCACAGGGTGCTGCGCGGCGGGGCAATCGTCGCGTTCGTCTGCATGTCCTGGTCGTTCTCCGAACCCGTTTTCGCCCAGCAGCCGGGTGCCCAGGCGTTGCCGCCCGGAAGTCCGCTGATCGGGCGGCCCACTGCGGAAGGTGCGCAGAAGCTCGCGCCGGTCGCGGCGTTGCCGATTCCGGTCGCGGCCGACAAATTGCCCGTCGACAAGCTGAAGGCTCCGAAGGGATTCAAGGTCGAGGTCTACGCGAGCGGAATTCCCAATGCGCGCTCGCTGCGACTCGGCGACAAGGGAACCGTGTTCGTCGGTAATCGCGTCCTCGACAAGGTCTACGCCATCGTCGACAAGGACGGAAAACGCGAGGTGAAGGTCATCGCCTCGGGTCTCCACCGGCCGAACGGGCTCGCCTTCCACAACGGCACGCTCTACATCGCCGAGCTGTCGAAGATCTCCAAGATCGACAATATCGAAGATCATCTCGACAATCCGCCGAAGCCGACGCTGGTCTATGACGATCTGCCGAAGGATGAAGCGCACGGCTGGAAATTCATCGCCATCGGACCCGACAACAAGCTTTATGTCCCGGTCGGCCAGCCGTGCAACAACTGCATTCCGTCGGATGCACACGGCCAAATCCGCCGCATGAATCTCGACGGCACCGGCGTCGAGGTGATCGCGCGCGGCGTGCGCAACACGGTCGGCTTCGATTGGCACCCGGTCTCGAAGGAACTCTACTTCACGGACAACGGGCGCGATTGGCTCTCCGAAGACCTGCCGAATGACGAGCTCAACCGCCTCACCCAGGTCGGCCAACACTTCGGTTCGCCCTATTGCTACCAGGGCAACATTCCCGATCCGGAATTCGGCTGGGGCCGGTCCTGCAGCGAGTTCACGCCGCCCGTGGCCCTGATGGGACCGCATGCGGCTGCGCTCGGCATGCGCTTCTACACTGGCACCATGTTCCCGGCCGAATTCCGCAACGTCATTTTCGTGGCGCGGCATGGCTCGTGGAACCGCACCAACAAGTTCGGCGGCGACATCGCCGCGGTGAAGCTGAACGCGGACGGCAGCGTCAAATCCGTCGAGCCGTTCATCACCGGATTCCTGCAAGACAACAAGTATGTCGGCCGGCCGGTCGACGTCCTGGTCATGAAGGACGGTTCGCTGCTCATTTCCGACGACTACGACGGAGCCGTCTATCGGGTAAGCTACAGCGCCGCGGAAGCCGGTCGCTGATCTCGACAACGCCGGGGGCGCGTCGACCCCCGGCGTCCTGCCTTTTCAGAAGCATGACGGGGTGAATGCGTGCGTGGAATCGTCGTGTCGTTGATGATCGGTTTTGCCCTGACGCTCTCGGCGCAGGCGGCGGACATCGCGGAAAGGGCCACGCCCTGTCTCGCCTGCCACGGTGAGAACGGCCAGTCGCAAACGCCGGAGGTTCCTTCGCTCGGCGGCCAGCCGGCCAACTACGTGCTGATCCAGCTCTATCTGTTCCGGCAGAAGACGCGCCAGGTCGAGGTGATGAACCAGATGGCCAAGGACCTCACCGACGGCGATCTTCAGGCCTTCGGCGAGTTCATCTCCAAGCTGCCGCCGCCAAAACCGCCCGCCGAGCCGGGCGACCCGCAACGCCTGGCGCGCGCGCAGGCGCTGGTCGCGCAGCATCGCTGCAACTTCTGTCATGCGCCGAATTTTGCCGGGCAGGAGCAGGTTCCGAGGCTTGCCGCGCAGCGGGAAGATTACCTGCTCAAGGCATTGCGCGACTACAAGGCCGGTACCCGCGCGGGCTACGATCCGGCCATGGCCGAGGTCGTCCAGCCGATCAGCGACGAGGAGATACAGGACCTCGCGTATTTCATGGCGCGCCAACAGTAGCCCGACACTCGGCTTCGTGTCCCGGGCGTGGCGCAGCATGCAGCGATGCGCCGCTGAGCCGGGTCGCCGTTTTGTTTTGCGCAGAACCGATCGCGGTTGGACCCGGATCAGCAGCGCGGTCCTTCGCACCGCATGGCCTCCGGAAGCAAATCAGTATGTGCACGATCCCGCGTTCCCCGGAGCGCACCGCAGCGGGCAAATAAGTTTACGCCATCTGCGCATGCTTGATTGCGCGCGGCGCGGTGCTGAGCCAGAGGGCCACCGCGTCACGCGCTGCTTTCGCCGGCTTCCGCTTCGGCAAGGCGGCTGCGCCAATCCTTGCGCTTGCGCAGGAGCGACAAGGCGGCGAGCGACAACAGGGCGGCGGAGATCAGGAGCAGCACCAGGGCGATCGGACGGTTGACGAAGATCGCCCAGTTGCCGTTCGACATGATGAGCGACTGGCGCAGGCTCAGCTCGAAGGTCGGCGAGATCACGAGCCCGAGGACGAGCGGCGCGGGATCGAGGCCGAACTTGCGCATGGCGTAGCCGAGGACGCCCATGATCAGCATGATCCACACGTCGACGATCGAATTGTTCACCTCGTAGACGCCGATCACGCAGAACATGATGACGAGCGGATAGAGGTAGGCGTACGGAATCCGCAGCACGTTCACGAACAGGCCGACGAGCGGCAGGTTCAGCGCCAGCAGCATGACGTTGCCGACATACATCGAGGCGACGAATCCCCAGAAGACATCGGGGTGCTCGTTGACGAGCGTCGGTCCGGGCGGAATGCCGTGGATGAGCAGTGCCGCCATGAGCACCGCGGTCACGGGGCCGGTCGGCAGCCCGAGCGCCAGCATCGGCACGAAGGCGCCGGTGGAAGCTGCGTTGTTGGCCGATTCCGGACCCGCCACGCCGGCGACCGCGCCGCGGCCGAATTCCTCCGGATGCTTCGAAAGACGGCGCTCGACCGCATACGACAGGAAGCTCGAGATGATGTGCGCGGAGCCCGGCGTGAGCCCGATCAGGAAACCGAGCACGCTTCCGCGGGCGATCGGCATCGCCGACTGACGCCACTCGGTGCGGTTCGGCAGGAGCTCGCGCAGGCGCGGCGTCAGCACCTTTCCGACCACGTTGGCGCTCGGGGTCGAGAGGATTTCGCCGAGACCGAACAGCCCGACTGCGACCGGCACGATCCCGATGCCGTCGCCCAGTTCGGCGATATCGAAGCTGTAACGGAAGTGGCCGGTGAGGGTGTCGATGCCGATGGTCCCGAGCAGCAGTCCGACCGCCGCCATGACGAGCGTGCGCGGCAGCGAGGTCGACGACATGTAGGCGAGGAAGATCAGGCCGAGGACGAGGAGCGCGGTGTATTCGGGCGGCCCGAACCGCAGCGCGAAGGCGGCGAGCGGCGGCGCGATCACGGTCAGCACCAGTACGCCGAACGTCCCGGCGATCCACGAGCCGACGGCGGCGATGCACAGGGCCGCTCCGGCGCGGCCTTTTTGCGCCATGGCGTAACCGTCGATGCATGTCATCACCGAGGACGCTTCGCCCGGAATGCGCATCAGGATCGACGTGGTGGAGCCGCCGTACTGCGAGCCGTAGTAGATGCCGGCCAGCATGATGACCGCCTTCGTGGCGTCGAGGCCGAAGGTGATCGGCAGCAGGATGCTGATGCCGGAGAGCGGGCCGATCCCGGGCAGCACGCCGACGAGCGTGCCGACGAGACACCCCAGGAAGGCGTACCAGAGGATGTCCGGCCGGAACGCGACCGAGAATCCGAGCAACAGGCTGTCGAAGGTGCTTTCCACGAAATCAGTATCCGAGCAGTCCCCGTTCGAGCGGCGATTTGAGCACCACGTCGAACAGGAAATAGGTGCCGACGCTCAGCCCGGCGCTGTAGAGGATGGCGTAGAAGATGTTGCGCCGCTCGAAGCAGAGAAGGGAAAAAATGAGCAGCGTCATCGTGATGATGAAGCCGAGCGTCGTGTAGAGGGCGACCGCCACGGCGGTGATCGAGATCACCGTGACGGCGTGCTGAAGGTCGTCCCAACGGATCTCGGCAAACGGCGCGCTCTCGCCCGCACGCAGGACGAGGACGGCGCCGAGCAGGACCATCAAGCCGCAGATGAGCTTCGGCCACATGCCGGAGCCCGGGAACGACCACGACCCGAACGGCAGGTCGCCGCTGATGGCGAGAACCGCGAGACCGACGAAGATGATCGCCCCGCCGGCCACGTGATCGCTGCGCAAGGTCATCGGCTGCGCTCCCGGCGGAACCTCTCGCGAGACCGCGGGCTCATCCCTGGACCTTGCCGATTTCTCTGATCGCCTGCTCGATGCGCTTGGCGTCGGCCGCCCAGAATTTGGCGAATTCCGGCTGGTCCATGTAGTCGAGCTCCTGACCGAGATTGGTCAGAGCCGATTTGAACTGGTCGGTGTGCGCCGCCTTGTCGAAGGCCGGGCGCAGATAGCTGATGACGTTCTCCGGAGTGCCCTTCGGGGCGAACATGCCGACCCACAGATAGTATTCGACGTCGTAGCCCAGCTCCTTCAGGGTCGGGACGTCGGGCAGGGCCTTCGAACGCTTGCCGCCGAAGGAGGCGAGGGCGCGTGCCTTGCCGGCCTTGATCTGGGCGATGCACGCGGACACCGAGGAGGCGAGCACGTGGGAATTGTTGCCGAGCAGCGCGGTCAGCGCCGGACCGCCGCCGGTGGTCGGCAGATGGCGCAGCTTCAGGTTCCCGGCAGATTTCGCGAACAGCGCCATCGGGATGTGCAGCGCGCCATAGAGGCCCGACGAGCTGAAGATGATCTCGTTCGGGCGCTTCTTCGCGTCGTCGATGAATTCCTTGAGGTTCTTCCAGGGCTGCTTGTCGTTGACGATTATGACGCAGGGATCGGCGACGAAGCGCGCGATCGGGATGAAGTCCGCGTTGGTGAATTTCGGCTGTCGTCCGAACAGCCGGTCGACCTCGGCGAAGCCGGAAATCGACGTGATGTGCGAGAGCAGCGTGTAGCCGTCGGGCTTGGCGTTCGCCGCGACCTGGGCCCCGACCGCGCCGGCGGCGCCGGCTTTCGTCTCGATCACGACGGCCTGCTTGACGATCGGCTCGAGCGCCGCTGCGAACGGCCGGGTCACCACGTCCGAAGCGCCGCCCGGCGGGAACGGATTGATGATTGTGATCGGGTGCGA
>CAYVBN010000388.1:0-3477 GCA_964449645.1 uncultured Hyphomicrobiales bacterium | reverse complement strand
GGGTGGGGCCTGCAGGTCGCGCTTGTGGTCGTCTACCGAACGGTTCCGGTCGAAAAATTTCCTGAGGAGGTCAACGTGGCGTTACGGACCGGGGCGGTCGAGGGGGTCCTGCATTTTTCCCGCCGCAGCGCCGCAGCGTTCCTGGCGGCGGCCGAGGTGGCCGGTCTGGTCGAGAACGTCACGGGGATGCGCCATTATTGCCTTTCGGCGCAGGTGGCCGAGCCCCTCTCCGCCCGCGGGCTGACACACCTCCGGATCGCGGCGCGGCCGCAGGAATCCGCCCTCCTCGACCTGCTTGAGACTTAAGGTCGCGTTGCCGCCAGGGCCGAGATTTCGAAGTTTGCAAACACTTGCGGCATAGTCTTGCGATCCTCCGGTTCGGGGTCGCATTAAGCCCTTGCGGTCGCCCCGGGCGCATGGGAGAGACGCCGGATGGCCGACGAAAATCGCGGTTTCGACAGCACGATGGGCGATCGGGGGCGCCGCCCTGCGCCGACGATCGACCTGACGGCGACCGAGGTGGCGAGCGAGCCGCTTGCGGATGCGGCCGCGCGCGGAGAGCCCGCGGCGGAGACGGAGGCCCATCCAGCGGCCGATCCGGCGCCGTCCCCAGAGGGGCCGCAACCCCCCGACAACCCTTCCGAGGATTCCGCTCCGGCAGCCGACGGGCCCGATGAGCCCGTCACTCCCTCGTCTGCGTCCTCCCCGGCTTCGCCGTGGCGGCTGGTCGGCGCGGCGGTCCTCGGCGGTGCGGCCGTGCTCGGCCTCTCCGCCTTGATGTCATTCACCGGATGGATCGGCCCCGCCCGGCAGGATGTGTCGGGACTCTCGGCCCGCCTCGCCGCGATCGAGCTTCAGATGCACGATCTTGCGGCGCGGCCTGCCCGTGCGCCTGCGCCGGCCATGCCGGCATCCGATTCCAAGGCCCTTGCAGACCTGTCCGCGCGCCTCGACAAGGTGGAGGCCGCGCTCGCCAATTCGCCGGCACCGGCCGCTGCGCCCGCGCGCGATGACAGTGCGCTCGAACGCCGGATCGACTCGACCGAATCCGCCGTCAAGTCGCTCGGCGATTCGCTCTCAATCCTCAGACAACGGACGGAGGCGCTCGCCAGCGCCGAGCAGGCGAGCCGCGGCGAGGCGGCCGACGCCGGCGCGCTCGCGGGGCGCATCGCGGCGATCGAGAATGCGCTCAAGCAGATTCCCGACCTCGACACTGCGATCAAACAGTTGCGCGAGGACGTGCAGAAAAATGCGCAGGCGCACACCGCTGCCGCCAGCAGCATCGAGACGGTGCGTCGTGCGCTTCTGGTCCAGTCGTTGAAATCCGCCGTCGATCGCGGTGAGCCGTTCGGCGCCGAGCTCGCGGCCGTAAAGCCGCTCGTGTCGGACACGAAGCTGCTCGCGCCGCTCGAACCCTTCGCTGCGAGCGGCGTCCCGACCGCGGCGGCGCTCGGACATGATCTCCTCGCGCTCGTGCCCGCCATGCGGCGCACCATCGGGGCCGCGCCGCCCGAGGGCGGGATCCTCGAACGCCTGCAGGCAAGCGCCGAACGTCTGGTGCGCGTGCGCCGCATTCAGGACGCGCCCGGCACCGATCCGTCGGCGGTGATCACGCGCATCGAGCTCCGCGCCGAGCACGGGGATGTCGCCGGCGCGCTCGCCGAGATCGCGCAGCTTCCGCCTGACGCGCGCGCGCCCGCGGACGCGTGGGTGAAAAAGGCCGAGGCGCGCAACGCCGCGCTCGACGCCGCACGCCGGATGTCCGCCGGCGCGATGGATTCTCTGAAGGCGTCCCGGTAGGCCCAAGCGCATGATCCGCGTCGTCGTCTTCTTCGTCATCGTGGGGCTTGTTGCGCTCGGCGCCGCCTGGTTCGCGGATCGCCCGGGCGACGTCACGATCAACTGGCTCGGCTACCACATCGAGACCTCGGTCGGCGTGCTGATCGCCGCCATCGCGGCGGTCGTGCTGATCACGCTGCTCGTCTGGTCGACTGTCCGGGCGATCTTCCGCGCTCCAGACGTCGTCTCGGTGCTCATGCGCAACCGCCGCACCGCGCGCGCGCATGCGGCGATCACCCACGGGCTGATCGCGATCGGGGCCGGCGATCCGGGCGCGGCGCGGCGCTACGCCCATGAGGCGAAGCGCTTCGCCCCGGCCGATCCGCTGGCGCTGCTGCTCGGCGCGCAGACCGCGCAGCTCGCGGGCGACCGGGCCACCGCCGAGGAGACGTTCCGCGCCATGGCGGCGCGCGACGACACCAAGCTTCTCGGTCTGCATGGACTGTTCGTCGAGGCGCAGCGCCGCCAGGACCCGGTCAGCGCGCGGCTGTTCGCCGAGGAGGCGGCCCGCACCGCGCCGGCGCTCGCCTGGGCCGGACAGGCGGTGCTCGAATTCCGCTGCGCCGACGGCGACTGGACCGGAGCGCTCGAGGCGCTCGAGAGCAACCTGCACAGCGGGCTCGTTGCCAAGGAGACCTATCGGCGCCAGCGCGCCGTGCTGCTGACCGCGCAGGCGCTGGCGCTCGAGGAAACCGACCGCGCCGCCGCCCAGCCGCTGGCTTACGAAGCGGTGCGGCTCGCGCCCGACCTGGTGCCGGCGGCGGCGCTCGCCGGACGCTTTCTGGGCGAAGCCGGCGAGCTGCGCCGGGCGAGCCGGATTCTGGAAGCGGCGTGGCGTGCCAACCCGCACCCGGACTTGGCGACGACCTACACTTACCTGCGGGTCGGCGATTCGGCGCGCGACCGGCTCTCGCGGGTCGAGATCCTGGTGCGGCTTATGCCGGGGCACCCCGAGGGCGCGCTCGCCTTCGCGCGCGCCGCGATCGACGCGCGCGAGTTTGCGTTGGCGCGCAACGCCCTGGCGCCGCTGCTTGCAACGCCGACGAAACGCGTCGCCATGCGGATGGCGGAAATCGAGGAGCTCGAGCACGGCGACACCGGCCGCGCCCGCGAATGGATGGCGCGCGCGGTCCACGCCGCGCCCGATCCGGCCTGGACGGCGGACGGACTGGTGTCCGACCGCTGGATGCCCGTTTCACCTGTAAGCGGAAGGCTCGATGCTTTCCAATGGAGGGTTCCGCTCGCGGAATTGCCCGCGCCGGCGTCCTACATCGAGCCGGATGCCGGGCCGGATTCCGCGTCGACAACCGCGCTCGCGCCGGTTTCGGTTGGCGGCTCCGAGCCCGACCGATCAGGCATCGCCGCGCCGGAGCAACCCGAGGCCGCCAAGGAGGCCGCGCCGATCATCGAGGTGCAGGCACAGTCGCCTATCCTGCAGCCGCCTGCTCCGCAGCCATCTGCCGCCCCGCGGGCCGAACCGCCGCGGGCCGCCGCCCCGGCTCCGCGCAAGGTCGAGACCGTGATGCCGCTCGTGCATGCACCCGACGATCCCGGCCCCGAGAGCGAGCCCGACCGCGAGTTCGTCCCCGAGCACCCCAAAGACCGGTCGTCGAGCAACTGGCAGCGCCTGCGCTCCTG
>CAYVBN010000387.1:0-5171 GCA_964449645.1 uncultured Hyphomicrobiales bacterium | reverse complement strand
CCAAGATGGTCGCGGTCACCCATATGTCGAACACGCTCGGCACCATCGTGCCGGTGAAGGAGGTGACGCGCATCGCGCACGCGCGCGGCATTCCGGTGCTCGTCGACGGCGCCCAAGGCGCCGTCCACCTCGATGTCGATGTGCCGGATATCGGCTGCGACTTCTATGCCATGACCGGGCACAAACTCTACGGCCCGACCCGCATCGGCGCGCTCTACGGCAAGCACGAGCACCTTGCCGCCATGCCGCCGTTCAACGGCGGCGGCGAGATGATCCGCGAGGTCTTCGAAGACCGCGTCATCTACGGCGAGCCGCCGCACAAGTTCGAGGCGGGCACGCCGGCGATCGTGCAGGCGATCGGGCTCGGCGCCGCCGTCGACTATGTCCAGTCGATCGGCAAGGCGCGCATCCGCGCGCACGAGCGCGAGCTCATCGGCTATGCCCACGAACGGCTCGGCGAGATCAACTCGCTGCGCATCTTCGGCAACGCGGCGGACAAGGGCGCGATCATCTCGTTCGAGATAAAGGGCGCGCACCCGCACGACGTCGCCACCATCATCGACCGCGCCGGCGTCGCCGTCCGTGCCGGCACTCATTGCGTGATGCCACTGCTCGCGCGCTTCGGCGTGACGGCGACGTGTCGCGCATCTTTCGCGCTCTATAATACGCGCGGCGAGGTCGACAGCCTGGCGCAGGCGATCACCAAGGCGCAGGAGTTCTTTGCATGACGGAGACGACCGATCGTCCTGTGGCGTCCGCGGCGGACGCCGATCGAGCCGAGGTTCCGACGGAAGCCGGCAATACCAGCGCGCTTCCGCCCGCGGAGATCGCGCGCCTGACCGAGGACGTGATTGCGGCGCTCAAGACCGTCTACGATCCGGAGATCCCGGCCGACATCTATGAGCTCGGCCTGATCTACAAGATCGACATCGGCGATGATCGCTCGATCACGGTCGACATGACGCTGACGACGCCCAACTGCCCGTCCGCCCAGGAGCTTCCGAGCATGGTGGAGAACGCGGTTTCGACCGTGCCGGGCGTCGGCGACGTCCGGGTCAGCGTCGTCTGGGATCCGCCCTGGGACCCCAGCCGCATGTCCGACGAGGCACGCGCCGTCCTCAACATGTGGTGACGCGGTGCCGGGACTCGACGGCGTGCTCGAGACCGCTCTCTATGCCGACGATCTCGCGCGCGCCCGCCGGTTCTACGAGGACACGCTGGGGCTTGTGCCGTTGACGAGCGACGCGCGGTTCTGCGCCTACGGCGTCGGCGGCCGCAGCGTGCTGCTCGTGTTCCAGCGCGGTGCGACGTGCGAGACCGTGCATCTGCCGGGCGGGACCATTCCGCCGCATGACGGTCATGGGCCGTTGCACATCGCCTTTTCGATCCCGGCCGACCAGATGGCCGAATGGGAACGGCGCCTGAATGAGCATGGGATCGCGGTCGAGGGACGCACTGCCTGGCCCCGCGGCGGCCGCAGCATCTATGTGCGCGATCCCGACGGGCACCTGCTCGAGTTCGCCACCCCCGGCGTCTGGGCCATCTATTAGGGCGCGATCCGCAAATCGGGTGCCGATTTCGAGCAAGACTATGCGCGATCAAGGAGATAGAGCAGGATAGTGATCCGCAGAGTGACCATCCTGCTCCGGGCCTGAAGCCGGCCCGAAAGCCACGGGAGAGGGCCCCGGGGGTACCTTCACAGGGGCGAATTCGTTGTTATCTTGGGGGCACACTGCCGGGCCTTGAACCCGGCCGGAGGAGAAGACCGATGGGTGAGCCCCGTCCCAAGCTCAAGGTCATGACCCTGACGGAGACCGCCGCCGAGCGGATCAAGGGTATCCTGGCCAATGCCAAGACCCCGGTGGCCGGCGTCCGGGTCGGGGTCAAGAACGGCGGCTGCGCCGGCATGTCCTACACGCTCGAATACGCCGAAAGCGCCGATCCGCGCGACGAGGTGGTCGAGGACAAGGGCGTGCGGCTCCTGATCGATCCCAAGGCGGTGCTGTTCCTGCTCGGCACCGAGATGGACTACAAGGTCGACAAGCTCTCCGCCGGCTTCGTCTTCAACAATCCGAATCAGACCTCCGCCTGCGGGTGCGGCGAATCGGTCGCGCTCACCCCGGCCCAACCCGACGCGATTGCGCCGTAACGCCGCCGCGGCGGGCGCGCCGTGGATCCCGACTATATCCGCGATCTCTTCGCCGGCTTCGGCCCGGTCACGGTCCGCCGCATGTTCAGCGGCGCCGGCCTCTATCGCGACGGCACGATCTTCGCGCTCGTCATTGACGACGTGATCTACCTCAAGACCGACGACCAGACCCGCGGCGCCTTCGAGGAGGAGGGACTGCGGCCGTTCAGCTACGTGGCGCGCGGCGAGCGCCGCGTGCTCACGTCCTACTGGCGCATGCCGGACCGCCTCTACGATGACCCTGACGAACTCGTGCGCTGGGCCTCGGCCGCGCTCGAAGCCTCCCGGCGCGCCGCGCGGACGCCGAAGCGGGCGCGACGGAAGAGCGGAGCAAATAAGAACCGTCCGCGCGGGGAAGCATGACGGCGACAGATGCCGAGCCCGACGGCTCTTCGTTCAACGATCCGGTTCACCTCACCGGGATCATGAAGCCCTCGAAGAACTCTCGCAGCGGCGCATAGGCGTCGAGCGGGAGGACATGCGCCACATACTGGTCCGGCCGGACGACGACCATGCACCCCGACTCGCGATCGATGCCGCGCATCGTGAAGATGTCACGGCCGGCTTTGAGGTCGGGGCAAAACATCTTCTCGTAATCGCGAAGTCCGTAGCGTCCTTTGTGGGGGAGGAGCAAAGCGGGCATGTTCTCGATGGCGAGTTCGCGATGACCTTGCTGGAACACCGCGCGAACGTCGATCACCGAATCGATGTCTTCTCCGGCCCGGGTGAATTGCCTGATCGGAGAGCTCACGTCTTCGGCGAGAAAATCGCACAGCTTCCGGATCGCGGAGTTGGGATTTCCGGGATCTTCCGCACGGGCAAACACAAAGATCCGCCAACGGCCGTCCGCTTCCATGACATGGCCGAGGTGAATCGGCTTGGCATCCGCGAGACGGATGACGGGCGCGGAATGGAAACGCCGGCCGATCGCGAAGCCTTCGGCTAGATGCTGGTAACGCTGTTCGGCTGTGATCATGGAGGGACGATACTGCGTCGCGGTCCCCGCGGTGTATCGTCCATGCCTGACGAAATAACTCTGGGTCTCGTTCGGGTCGAAGCTGCCGACCGTTTCCTTGCCCGAGGCGAGGATCGTGGCCCACTCGCGATCGAAGTCGATCAGCTCCTTCGCGATCGCCTGACGTTCCTGCGAGTAGGTATGCAGCAGGCGCGGCACGCACCGCTGCCGGAGGACCGAAGCAAGCTTCCATCCGAGGTTGAAGGTGTCCTGCATGGAAACGTTCATGCCTTGGCCTGCCTTTGGGCTGTGCGTGTGGCAGGCGTCGCCGGCGATGAACACGCTGGGCAGCCGCGTCTCGACCTCCTCCTCGGGGACGTCGTCGAACTTGTCGCACAGGCGCTGGCCGATCTCATAAACCGACCACCAGGCGACTTCTTTCACGTCCAGCGTGTACGGATTGAGGATTCGTCGCGCTTTCGCGATCAGATCATCCACGGTGATCTTGCGATCCGAGACTCTCTCGCCGATGTGGAGCTTGGCGAGCTCCACATAGAGCCGGACGAGATAACCTCCCTCCCGCGGAATGATGATGATGCTTCCGTCGTTCGCCGACTGGATCAGGGACTTAAAGCGGATGTCGGGGAAATCGGTGATGGCCAGGACATCCATGACGCCCCAGGCATGGTTGGCCGAATCACCGTGCAGCTCCCGTCCGATCGACTTGCGGACGATGCTGCGCGCGCCGTCGCAGCCGACCAAATAGCGCGCCTTGATCTCTTCGACCGTTCCTTCGTGCGGTGGTGCGAGACGCTCGAATCTTGCCGTGACCGCGTGAGGCGTCTCGTTGCTGTCGCGGGCCGCCGGGTTGACCTGAACCTCGATCAGGCGCCGCGCGTAGTAAGGCTCGATTTTGGCCGGTGACCTGCGCATCACGTCAAGGAAGAAATCGTGCACGCGGGCCTGGTTCAAAACGACATGCGGAAATTCCGACAGCCCATCTTCGACGTCCTGCACCCGGCCGCTGCGGACGATGTTCTCGCGCTGCCTGTCGTCCGGCTTCCAGAACGTCGTCTCGTTGACCCAGGCCGCCTCCTTCAGCACGCGTTCACTGAAGCCGTAGGCGTGGAACATCTCCATCGTGCGACAAGCGATGCCGTCGGCCTGACCGCGGAGCAGACGCTCGGGTTTCTGCTCGACGATGCAAGTCTTGATGTCGGGAAATGCAGAAAGCTGCGCCGCCAGGTTCAGGCCTGCCGGCCCGCAACCGACGATCAGGACATCTACGGCGTCAGGCAGCGGTCCGGATGCGCCCGAGGGGCGGGATCGCTCGGCGGGGTCTGAGATTTCCGGATCACCCGGTTGGAATCCGTTCAGATGAAATTGCATGATGCCAGTTCCACACACCGATTTGGAGCGATCAGAGAGTTCCGCGCGGTCAGCCGAGGAGGCGTTTCCTTGCGCTTCGAGGACGATTGACGTGGCCGCGCATGCCCGGCTGAATGCGGCTGATATTGATCAGTATACTGATTATCAGTATACTCGCAAGACCCAATCGCTTTGGAGGGGCCTGTGAAGGAATACGGTGACATGCCGGGGCATCTGGCGCGGCGTTTCCAGCAGATCGCGGTGGCCGTGTTCCTCGCCAAAGTCGAGGAAGCCGGTTACGACCTGACGCCCGTTCAATATGCCGGTCTCGCGGCAGTGAAGGCAAACCCGGGAATCGACCAGGCGACGCTGGCCGGATTGATCGCCTTCGATCGCACCACGATCACCGGGGTCGTCGATCGTCTGGTCAGCAAAGGCCTGCTGGTGCGTCGCGCCAGCACGCGCGACCGGCGTGCACACGAGCTGCAGATCACCGACAAAGGGCGGCGTACTCTGTCCGACGTCGCCCCGGCGGTCGAGGCGGCGCAGCAAAGCCTGTTGCGCGGTCTCACCGACAAGGAAGCGGAGACGTTCATGCATCTGCTCCGGAAGGTCATCGCCGCGTGCAACGAACTGAGCCGCGCGCCGATGCGGAAGGCG
>CAYVBN010000386.1:0-11201 GCA_964449645.1 uncultured Hyphomicrobiales bacterium | reverse complement strand
GCCGGCGAGAAGGTCCTGCTGGTCTATCCGGCGAACCGCTATGTCGTGGGAGTCG
Source organism: uncultured Hyphomicrobiales bacterium (assembly GCA_964449645.1). Lineage (GTDB taxonomy): Bacteria > Pseudomonadota > Alphaproteobacteria > Rhizobiales > Xanthobacteraceae > CAYVBN01. The sequence continues at coordinate 11,146 of CAYVBN010000386.1, read as the reverse complement.
TCGGGCCGTGAAACCGGAGCGGCGCAGCGGCCGGACGCGCGGCCTCGTCACTCCTCGTTCTTCTCGCTCTTCTCGCTCTTCTGCCGTTCCGGGGTGATCGGTGCGCCGCATGCGGGGCACATCACCATCGTCTCGCGGCGAAGCCGCGCGACGGTGCGGGTGGTCCGGTAACCGCAATGCGTGCAGACGATCTCCACTTCGGCTTCGTCGTCACGGGACGGTGGCTTGCTCACGAGGTTCTCCGCGCGCCAGACGCATGATCCGGCGCAAGGCGGGTCACCGGGCAAGGTCGTGGTTACGTCGCGACCGTCACCATTTCCGCTCGAAGCGCGCGCCGATGCTCTTGCTGCTCGCGCCGGTGCCGGGGTCCGTGACGGACGTGGTGACGGCCAAGGCGTCGAGCGGGCCCCAGAGCTTCTGCTCGGCGCTGATCTGATTGTGCCACTGATTGTCCGTCGAGGATACGGTTGCGCCGGCGCCGAAGGCCGTGCCGGTCTCCGGCAATTCGAGGCGCAGCGAGGGGCTTTCGTCCCATACCCGGGCATCTGCCGCGGCGGAGGTCGTGCCGAGGGCGGGAAGGTCCGCGGTGTCCTTCTCGAACGTGTCCGCCAGCGAGAGGCGATCCTGCAAGGTGAGGAGCAGGCCGTCACCGAGCGGGACCGATCGTGCCAACGCGGCGGCAACGTGGCTCGTGCCGTGGTCCGGGTCGAGCCGGGCGTCGACGATCGTCTTGTCCCACCCGAGAGGCGTCACCAGGCCCGGAAGGGTCATGTTGATCCAGGCGGTGCCGGTCGAACGGCGCGCCGGGTCGTTCGGCAGCGGATCCAGGCCGCCGAGCGTGTCGTCCGGCGGCGCGAGCTGAAGATCGAGGCCGAGCTTGGTCTCCCAGTCCGTCGGGAGGCGGCGGCCGATCGACAGCGCGGTCGAGCCATCGGGCTTATCGGTGCGGCTGCCAATCACCGGGTCGGATTCAGCCGCGACGGCGTGCGTGAGCAAAGCGCCCATGCACGCGGCCATGAGAATGACGAGGAATGCAAACGCCTGCATGGATTGCGGGACGTGAACGGTGGCCTCTGGCTGGAAAGCGTATTCTGCCGAGGCAATGTGGCCGGGTTTGGGCCCGGACCGGCCTGTCCACAAGGAAGCGCACGCGCAGGATGTCGCGGCGGGCGAGGGGCTGGTCTATCGGAGCTGGATCAGGTTGCCCGCAACGCAGGACGGGGCGGGCGGAGGCGGGTCGGAAGGGGGCGGGTTTAAGTCGGGGCGGGTTCAAGAAGATAGCGGCGGGAGTAACTCCCGCCGCCGTCCCCCGAACTGGTGGCGGGAAATTTCCGCCACCGTCCCCCAACGCGCGCCCGTGAGCGCGCGGAATCTCGATCGTGATGTCAGGCTGCCGGTTGGCAGCGGCCCCTCACCGCCAATCGTTCTCGACGTTGCCCTTCGCGGCCTTCCACTGGCTCACGCCGTCACTGATGGCCTTGATGGACGAATTGGCAGCCTGGCTCAGGTGCACGTAACCGGCGATCTCGCGCTGAACGCGTTCGCCCTCGTTACGCAGGCTGTCCTGCATGCCCTGCAGCTCCAGGATGAGGTTCTCGATCTCGCTCACGGTCGTCCCCGATACGCGTTGGATCAGCGTTCCGACATTGCTGCCGGCGAAATCGTTGGCCTCTGGAACTTTGCGCAGAGACGCCACGTCGCGCCGGATGAACTCACGGATCTCGCCCTCGAACTCGGTCGCGGCCGTATCTCCGTCGTCGTCCGGTCTGACAGGTCTGATATTGGTCATGGTTGTTGGTCCCCGTTATCTTATTGATTCCCGCACCTGAGCGATTGCGGCATGCCAATGTGACGACTTGGCGGCCATTCTGGGGCGTTCTTGGGCAGTCTGGGGGGCTAACTGCCTTATTTTGCTACCTTAATCGTTAATCGGGACCCCCGGAAAGCCCCCGGCGCTACGGCCAGTGCCAGCGGGCGAGCGCGGCCAAGCCGTCGGGCAGGTGGACGAGCGAGAGCAAGAACTCGGTGCTGAGCGACAGCATCACGGCGCCGATGAGCGAGAGCACGGTGCCGAGCATCATGCCGCTGCCGAAGACTTCGTGATGTGGATTGAGCAGGCGTGCGAAGTAGACGCGAAAGAGAAGCTGCAACTGCAGGATCGGTGAGACCACCGATACGGGCGCGAGCGAGTAGGCCATGTAGACGAACATCTGCGACAAGCAGACGAAGATGCCTGAATACGCGAACCAGCGAATCGTCTCGCGCTTGATCGACAGGACGTGGGTGAAACTTCCCGGACGCAGCAGCAGCAATCCGACGACCGCCGTGGCAGCGCCGTAGGCGATCAGCCCGCCGACGAAACTTCCGCCGGACCCCGTCGTCATCAGCGCGGAGCGCACGATGACGGGCGTCGTTCCGTAGGCGCAGGCCGACAACAGGCCGAACGTGTAGCCTTCGGCGTAGGACGGCTTGAAGACCGGCCGCGGCTGCGCGGCGGCCGCACCGTTCGCACCACCGTTCGCACCGTTTGCGCCGTTCCCGTTCTTGTCGCCCTTGTCGCCGCGGCCGGTCAGCATCGGCCCGAGCACGAGCAGAACGATGCCGAGGATGCGCAGCGGCGTGAGCTGCTCGCCGAGCAGCAGGACGGCGAGCACGAGCGAGACCACGAGGCTGAGCTGAATGATGGGAGCTGAGAGATTGGCGCCGATCGCCCGGGTCGACCGGTAATTACAGTAACGCCCGCCGATGAAGTGCAGCACGCCGACGAGCGCCATCCAGGGAATCGCCGCCGAGGGGAAGCTCGCCACCAGCCCGAACGCACTGCCGACGAGCACGACGGCGAGGAACATCGGAAACCCGATCGGCACGGTGATCGCCATCGCCTGCGTGATCGATCCCGTCAGCACGCCGCGGCGGAGGCTGGCATTGTTGAAGGCGAACGTGACGGCGGACAGAAAGGCGAGGAAGCTTCCGAGCACCCGGCGGGGTTCCTTTTCGACTGGCGGGAGCGCAACTTAGCCGTCCGCCCGCCGCTTTCAACTGCCGAAACGTTGAGGGTGAGGAGGCGCAGACCTGCTCTGCGCAACGAGCGTTTGCCGGGGGCCCCCGGCCGCATTCCGAGCCGGCGGCCCTTCGTCGCCCGCAGGCGATTTGGTTAGGGGCCGACGCGCCGGGGGTGTATCCTGCTGCCCACCAGATCGCCGGCGACAGGGAGTTCGATACGCGTGATGACGTCAACAAGCGGCCGGCATGCGGGCGCGTTCGATTACGGGGCGCCGGCGGAGCTTTTTCCCAGCCGCAGCAAGAAGGTGAAGGGCCGGATGACCTATCGCCGGTTCGACACGGCCGCCGAGGCGATCCGCTTCGCCATCGAGGAGCTTCCGGCCCCGATGCTGCTCGGCGCCTACCTGGAGGTGGATGAGGAACGGTTCGACAGCGACGGAATCCGCCGCCTCTACGAGAGCGCCGACTATCCGCTCCCGCGCCCCGATGCCACGGGGTGAGCCCGATATTCGAAGTTTATGACCGCCGCAGCGAGCGGCGTCGCGCGGGTCAGCTTCAGGGCCAGCCGGACATCCGGCGAACCACACGCTTGGCAAATCGTCCTGCCTCTCGACCGGCAAGCCGCACCCGCTTCGTCGCGGACGGCACGCCGTCCGTTCATCTGTTGCCTCGGCCGCGAAACCAGCGGCTCAGCGTTTCTTGGCGAAAAGGCTGCCGGTCGACGACGCCTCGGCCGAATGTCCGAGAGGCGCGGCGTGGGGCAGACCTTTCTTCTTCTTGTTCCATTCGGCTTTGGGTTTCTTCTTCTCCTTGGTGCTTCGCAACTGACCTTTGGCCATGACGCTCCTCCTGCGGTTGCGTCCGGCGCGATCTCGTTCTGCGGTTTGATTGGCGACGGCAGTGAAGCCCAATCGTCGGTCGGATCGCGTTCGGACCAGACTTCAATTTTGCGAGCGTAGCACCATTGCACCGCATGCGGAAATCAAGGCCGCGCGATGCGGGCGCCGACTCAAGCGTTCTTTGAGCGGCGGTTTCTGGTCAGAAGAGCGCGGCGAACTCCCGCCCCGCGCGCGTGCATCGCCGTCCTGCCGACGATGTGCGGTGAATACCGAGAGTATTGATCCACGTTCACCTCGCGTCGTGGAATGTCGTCATTCCGTGATGTTCCGAAGGTCGACATGAACGATTTGTTCGTTGCTCAAGCGCGCTTGAGAAGGGCGGGTTTATTCGGAACGAAACGCATCCGGAACCGGTTTGTGTTGAGCAATCAGAGGAGGATGCGATGAGACGTCTCGTTCTCTCCGTTGTCGCCGTCGCCGCGGTTCTCACGGCCGTTCCGGCTTTTGCGGACGACTACGACGGCGATTTCTCGGTGCGCATCGGTCGCGACCACGACCATGATTGGGACCGCGATCACGATCGCGGATGGCACGGCCGCTGGCATTTCGGATGGCGCGATCGCGACGAATGCCGCCAAGTGGTCGTGCGCGACCGCTTGCCCGACGGCACGGTCGTGGTGCGCAAACGGTTCCGTTGCGACTGACGGTGCTGTCGCGAAACGATCGAGTGATCTGGAAAAGACTACGCGAGCCGGTCCCGAGGGGCCGGCTCGCAACGCGTGGTACTCAGTATTTCCGGACCAGGGGCGCCGGGGCGGGTGCGGGTGCCGCGGCGGGTGTCCAGACCGGAACGATGATGCGGCCCCACACGCGCGTGTCGTAGCCGCCGTAATTGCGCTGGTAGACGTCCCGCGTTACGTAGCCTTGCAGCGTCACCGGACCGAAGTCGTAGCCGACGAGGCCGCCGACCGCGATCTGGCTCTGCCGATCATAGCCGACGAATGGATCGCTCACGTCGGTCGAGGCGAACGCCACCGGGCCGAGCTCCCACTTCCCGAACTTCTTGGTCGCCGTGAGGTCGAGGTTGAGGAAGTCGGGATTGACCGTCGTGGTCAGCTGATCGAACTGGATGCCGTAGATCAGGTTGGCGGTCAGGTTCCAGCCGTTGCCGGTGTAGCTCAAGGCGAAGCGCTGGTTGAGCGAGGTGGAGTCGAAGCCGACGTCGGTCTGCACGCCGAAATAGGCGCCGAGCGCGTAGCTGAAGCCGAAGCCGTTGCCGAGATCCCAGGCGAGTTGCCCGGCAAAGAAGGGATTGTAGATTCCGCGCACATAGTCGGTGTTGTGCACGCCGACTTCCACCACCGGCGTCGCGAGCAGAAATTGCAGGCGCGCGCCGAGGATCACCCAGGGCGTCGACCAGGCGAGCACCGGGATGTCGACGCCCACCGAGGTATCGACGCCGTCGCGATTGCCCCAGTCCGTAGTGTTGACGAAATAGAGACCCTCAGGAAGGGGAGCACCGGCGGCGATGCCGACGGTTTCACCGGGTTGAGTGACCGAACCTGCAAGAGCGGGTGCCGCCGTCGCGAGCGACAGCGCACAGCCCAATGCCACCATCATTGATCTGCTTGTCATGCGTCCCCTCCAATGCGAGCAGACAAGCGTCGCGTTCTTCGGCGAATTCCTTCCCTGATCTTGTCAGTCTTTTGTTTGCGGTCGCACCGCTCAGGTTCCTCGCGAGAGATCGGAATTCGCATCCGCGGCGCACCGCGGACTTTCGAGAGAATCCGACACTTGCAAAGGGAACGGTCCTCGACAGCGTGTCACAGTCGGCGAGAGCAGGGGGCGCCCCTGGTCCTGATCTCGTCAAACTTTCGAAGATACGCCGGTATTCCCCGACTCGACCGGCGTTCTTGAAGCCGAAGACCTGAGTCGCACCTTAGAACCGCGCCAAGGGGATGCGGCATTACGATTGCACCACCATCATCTTTTGGCTTGAGTGTTGCCCAGTTGCCATAGTGTGGCCATGCGGCTGCCCGGATGCATGGGCCGGGCCCGTCCGTTCTGGTCGATCCGGCGACCAAGACGGTGGTCGGGCCATTCCGCTTGCGCGGCGGTGCAACACGGCATCAGGGGCGGATGAGACCGGCGAAGATCGCCGGCGCGGCGGCAACGAATACGGCAGCAACTCCGAAGAGTTCGCCGTGCGCGATCGCATTCCAGGTAAACGCGTGCATGATCTCCGAGGCGGGCCGTCCGGCCTTGATCAGCAGCAGGGTCTCCGCGCCCAATGTCAGAGCGAACCAGCCGATGCCGATCAGGGCCGCATCGAACAGCCGGAGCGGCTTCGCTCGACGGACGAACCAGCCGACGGCGATCGCCAGCACGAGAATGAGGGTGAAGCCGGAGAGGGGGCGAGCCGCAGCACCCAACGCGGGTGCGAACACGAACTCGCGGACCACCCCGTTGAGAGCGGCAAGGCCGAACAGCAGCAGCCAGAACAGGGCCGCAAGAACATAAAGTCGAATCGGCATGTGACCGTGCAGGGTTCCTGGCGAGCCTTCGCCGTTCGCGCAGCGCCGCAAAGTCACGAGATGGCTCTGTCGGCTTTCCGTGTCAGGGCTGGGGCTACGGGCGAACGTATTGTGCCTGCGCGGAGCGACAGCTCGGGATGCTTGCTGACGAGCCGGTGCCGGGAGTCGTCGCGCATTGGCCACTCCCGTCGAAGATCACTTGATCCCGGCCGCCTGCAGATAGCGCAGGTCGACGAAATTTCCCGGGCTGGGGAGCTGTCCCTTGATGGCTCCGGTCTCGGCCATGAACGAAATCACCCGGCCCAGACCATCGAGGCTGAGCTCTCCGCGTCGTGGCAGCACGTTGCGGTCCGGATCGAGATAGAGTGCGAGGGTCGCCCGGGCGCTGGCCTCCGAACATCCCGTCAGTGTCATGGTGATCCGGACGACCGCCGCACGGTTCGCCGGATCGTGGATGAACTCGAAGGCGCTCGCGAGGGCGCGAACGTAGCGCGTCACCGCGTCCTTATTGGCCTCCGCCCACGACTTCCGCGCGGCCGTGACGGTGTAGACGAAATCCGGCACCGCTTCGGTCGAGGAGCCGAGCACCCGATAGCCCTTCGCCGCGGCGGTGAAGTCGTCGGGCTGTCCGAGCGGCACCGCAGCGCATTCTCCTCGCTGCAGGCACGACAGGCGGGCAGGAGTTCCTTCGATGACTTTGGTCCGGAAGTCTCCGGCCGAGAGCCCGTGCCGCGCCAACAGCTTGCGTATCGAGAATGAGATCGTGCCGCTCTCGTCGGCCATCCCGATCAGCTTTCCCCTGAGATCGGAAAAGCGCGCGATCTGCGGCTGCGCGACCAGACTGTAGACCGGACTGTTGAATTCCGCCGCGATCGCCACGCCGTCCGAGCCGGCGAGGGCCGCGCGAACGAGAAATGGCGTCGCCACGTGGGTGACGTCGACGGTGTCGTCGTGCAGCGCCGCGATCATCTTGTCCGAGCCGCCGGGAATCGGGATGACCAATTGGAAGTCGATTCCCTCGCGACGAAAGAACCCTTCGCTCTGCGCCACCGCGACCGGAAGCGCGAAAATCGTGTGCACGGCGGAATAGGCCTGCCCGTAGCGCAGTCTGACGAGCTCCGCCGCCGCACTTGGTTCCAAGCGGAGGCAAAGCAACGCCGCGGCAAGCGCGAGCCAGCGGAGCATCAGCATCTCACTTGTCCGCAGGGGCGAAGTTCTGGTTCGGAAACGAGGACTGGTCCGGCGCCTTGATGACGATGAACGGGTGACGCACCGCGGTGTGGCAGGAATTGCACGCGTCGGTGAGCTCCTGGAACGCCGCAGTGAACCGCGCCGGGTCGCGCGCCTTGATCGCTTGGTCGAGGGACTTCGCGGCCGGCGGAATCAGGTTGTCGATCATGTCGGGAAGCGAAAGCCTGCGCCACGTCGGCCACGTCTCGCCGACGCTCTTGAAACCCTGCTCGAGCTCGACCAGCGCGTACGCAGCAAGCGGCCAGTTTCCGGCCTGGCCGGCAAGGCCGAGCTTGGCGTGCCGCGGCTGGATCAGCGCGTTCATCAGGTCCCCGACGGTCGGACGATAGCCCGGCGAACCCGTGGAGGGTGGCCGGTCCTGGGCGGCCACGTCGCGGGAAGCGCCGATGCTCCCGCCGAGCATCGCCAGCATCGCGGCGGCCAGCATCGGCCCCAATGGTCTTGGAACGCTCATCAACGCAGATCCTCACGCACAGGGGTGCCGGCTGAACCCACCTTAGCGTTCGAGAATGCAATCCACCTCGGCCGACGTGCCAGGCGGGGCCGTCGGATTGCGTCTCTGAACTTCCTTGAAACGATAGCCGTCCTTGCTGCAGGTGATGTTCGCACGCGCAGCATCCGTTTCCTTGAACATCGGGATCATGTACGCGCCCGTCGCGTCGGTGCGCGACACCAGGACCGCGCCCGCCGCGGTGACGGCGGCGCTCACCTTGGCACTCGGAATCGCGTTCCCGTCGGTGTCCTTCACGAAGCCGAAGAAATGCGGGAAGTCCGCCTCGTCGTCGCCGCCGTTGCCGCCGGCGGCGGCACGATCATGGGAGAGGATCTGGACGAGCATGGCGAGGCCGATGACCAGGAGGGTACGCGCAACCACCATCTTCTTCTCTCCGGGATTGCCGCTGTCCGGCAATCCCATCACACGTTGCACGCCGGAGCAGGATGGCTGTTCCTCGAAATCGTGATCCTGCTCTGTCGCTCATCCTGCGCTAGCGATGCCGTCCACTCGTGATGCGTCCTTAGCGATGTGTCCACCAGGGCATCAGCGAATAGATCACATACGGTATGGCGGCGATCGGGAGGACCCATACCAGGAACAGGGGAATCCTTTTGATGATCCGCTCGGGCAGGAACATCGCGGCGATTCCGATCGCGCCGGCGATCAGGATGGTCGTCATCGTCCAGCCGTACCAGAGCATGTTCGGGCCTTCGCCCGGCCGCGCCGCTTCGTAACCCCACACCAGGCGGTTGGTCGCCGGATGGAACGTGAACAGCGGCCAGTTGAAATACTGGATGAGGCAATAGACGACGGGGCCGGAGGTTGAGAAGCTCAGGGCAAAGGCTTTGAACCTGATCGACTTCGCCAATGACGTGCCCAATGAAGACGATTGGGCCGCGCCCGACGGCGTAAGAATGGTGGAGGTCATCACGCGAATCCTCTTGCGTTGTTCAGCACGTGACCCACGATGAACAGGAACCAGACCATGACGGCGAGCACCAAGGTCAGCATCTTGCGCGCCATGTCGTATTCGGGGTTCTGGGCGTTCTTCCAGAAGAACCAATAGGCCGGCAGCAGCACCGTGCCGAGCGTCGCCACGTGCTCCTTGAAATCGAAGAAGCCGACGGACTTGTAGTACCGCCCCTGTTCGAGCGGGATGCGAACGTAGACGCGATACTTCGTGTAGATGTACGAGCCGAGAATGAAGGTAAGGATCCAGAGAACGCAGACCGCCGTCGCATATCCGGCCGCAGGCACCGCGCGAAAGCGCGTGACAATGCCCGGGCTTGGGCGCCGGACGGGCAATGCGACCGCCATGGCCTGGTGAGTGAGTGCGCCGACGAGGCCGATCGCAAGCAGAAGGTGGATCAGCAGCCAAATCGTCCAAAACGTATTTATCGATATCAGGCTGGACATGACTCTCATCTCCCCGGACTGAGGTCATGCGGCGAGTGTAACCCATCAAATGAAGGTGTCGAGCCTCGGTGATCCGGCTCCCCATCATCGCTGTGCGCGGGGAGGCCGTACGGTGCATCGCAAAAAAAACGGTCCGGCTCTCGGACACGTTCCGGTTCGAGTGAATTGGGACGTGCGTGGAATTTCGCGCTCGCTCGCACTTCTACGGCGACCGGTTCCCGGCTGCGCCGGATCATGCGCTTGAGTTAGAGCGCGATCCTGCGCGAACCGGTGTCCACTTTTGCGGAGCGCGCTCTAGCGCCGGCGCTTGAAGCCGCCGCGCATGCCCGGACGACCGAGGGTGGAGCGAGGCCGGGGGGATCGGGCCGGAACGGATTCGACGCCCGGGCCCATCTCGTCGAGGGTCGGCTTGCGCGGACCGCGTTGCGGCGCGAGCGCCACGACCTTGGCGGTCGGATCGTCGACGACCGCCATTTCGGTGGCGCGCAGGCGCTTGATCTCGTCGCGCAGGCGCGCCGCTTCCTCGAAATCGAGATCGGCGGCCGCTTCGCGCATGCGCGTTTCCAGGTCGCCGATGACGGCTTCGAAATTGTGCCCGATGGTCGCCGCGTCCTCGGCAAATCCGGCGCCGGTCTCGACCAGCACGTGGTCGCGCTCGTAGACCGACTGGAGAATGTCGCCGATCGACTTTCTGACGCTCTCGGGCGTGATGCCCTTCTCGACGTTGTAGGCTTCCTGCTTCTCGCGCCGCCGATTGGTCTCCGCGATCGCCCGCTCCATCGAGCCGGTCACGGCGTCGGCGTAGAGGATGACTCTCCCGTCGACGTTGCGGGCCGCGCGCCCGATCGTTTGGATCAGCGATGTCTCCGAGCGCAGGAACCCTTCCTTGTCGGCGTCCAGGATCGCGACCAGCGCGCATTCGGGAATATCGAGGCCCTCGCGCAGCAGGTTGATGCCGACCAGCACGTCGAAGGCGCCGAGGCGCAGGTCGCGGATGATCTCGATGCGCTCGATCGTGTCGATGTCCGAATGCATGTAGCGCACGCGGATGCCCTGCTCGTGCAGAAATTCGGTGAGGTCTTCGGCCATGCGCTTGGTCAGCACGGTGACGAGCGCGCGATAGCCCTTGGCCGCAACCTGGCGCACCTCGCCGAGCAGATCGTCGACCTGCGTGCGCGCCGGCCGGATGTCAACCGGCGGATCGATCAGGCCGGTCGGCCGGATCACCTGCTCGACGAAGACGCCGCCCGACTGTTCGAGCTCCCAGTGCCCGGGCGTCGCCGAGACCGCGACCGACTGCGGACGCATCGCGTCCCATTCCTCGAAGCGCAGGGGCCGGTTGTCCATGCAGGAGGGCAGGCGGAAGCCGTATTCGGCGAGCGTCGCCTTGCGGCGGAAGTCGCCGCGGTACATGCCGCCGAGCTGCGGGATGGTGACGTGACTCTCGTCGATGAACACCAGCGCATGGTCGGGCACGTATTCGAACAGCGTCGGCGGCGGCTCGCCGGGCTTGCGGCCGGTGAGGTACCGCGAATAGTTCTCGATGCCGGCGCAGCTTCCCGTCGCCTCCATCATCTCGAGATCGAATATGGTGCGCTGCTCGAGGC
>CAYVBN010000385.1:0-3137 GCA_964449645.1 uncultured Hyphomicrobiales bacterium | reverse complement strand
GTGAGCGACATCGTGTTGCCGCGCATGGCGCACGTCGCCTTCGTGCGCTCGCCGTTTGCCCATGCGCGTATCCGGACGATCGACACGACGGCCGCCAGCAAGGCCCGCGGTGTCATCGCGGTCGTCACCGGGGCCGATCTGGCGAAAGTCATTACCCCGTGGATCGGTGTGCTATCGCACCTCAAGGGCATCAAGTCGGCGCCGCAGCACGCAATCGCCGTCGACCGCGCCTGCTGGCAGGGCGAGGCGGTCTGCGCCGTAGTGGCGCGGACACGGGCGCAGGCCGAAGACGGCTGCGAACTCGTGCAGGTCGATTACGAGGAACTGACTCCCGTCACCGATCCGGAGACGGCGCTCGATCCCGCGACACCCGTCATCCATCCCGCCCTCGGCGACAACCTCACCTTCGAGCGCCGGCACGAGAACGGCGAGATCGACAAGGCCTTCCGCGAGGCCGACGAGATCGTCGAGACGACCTTCATGTTCGGCCGCCACACCGGCGTCACCAACGAGCCGCGCACCGTCGTCGCCGACTGGAATCCGGCCGAGCAGCGGCTGACCGTGTACCAGGCGACGCAAGCGCCGCACATGATGCAGGACCTGTTCGCCAAGCACCTGGGATTGGCGGAGCATCAGGTGCGGGTGCTGACCAAGGACGTCGGCGGCTCGTTCGGCATCAAAGTGCACACCTATGCGGACGAGATGGCGACGGCGGCGCTGTCGACACTGTTCGGGCGTCCGGTGAAGTTCGTCGCCGACCGGCTGGAGAGCTTCGTCACCGACATCCACGCACGCGATCACCGCATCAAGGCGAAGATCGCGGTCGACCGCGACGGCACGATCCGCGGCTGGGAGATCGACGACCTCACCGGCATCGGCCCCTACTCGGTCTATCCGCGCACCAGCGGCATCGAGGCCAACCAGGTGGTCAGCCTCGTGGCGGGCGCCTACACCTGCCCCAACTACCGGGCGCGGGCGCGCGTCGTGTTCCAGAACAAGAACGTGATGTCGCAGTACCGCGCCGTCGGCCATCCGATCGCCACGTCGGTCACCGAGGGGCTGGTCGATCTCGCGGCCGCCCGCATCGGCATGGACCCGGTGGAAATGCGCCGGCGCAACCTTGTCCGCGACGATGCCTATCCGTGCGCCGGCCCGTCCGGGATCAAGTTCGAGAAGCTGTCGCACCATGCCTGCCTCGACAAGATCATCGGCATGATGGATTACGCGACGCTCCGCGCCGAGCAGGCCCGGCTGCGCGAACGCGGCATCTACCGCGGCATCGGGCTTGCGAGCTTCATCGAGGTAACGAACCCCTCGGCCGCCTTCTACGGCGTCGGAGGCGCACGCATCTCCTCGCAGGACGGCGCGACGCTGCGGCTCGACGCGACGGGAAACATTCACGTGGCCTCGGGCGTGAGCGAACAGGGCCAGGGCACCGAAGCCGTGATCGCGCAGGTGGCGGCCAGCGCGTTCGGCGTGCCGATCGAGCGCGTGCGCGTCGTCACCGGCGACACCGACAACACGCCCTATGGGGGCGGGACGTGGGCGTCGCGCGCCGCCGGCATCGGCGGCGAAGCCACGTGGCAGGCCGGCAAGGCCCTGCGCCACAACGTGCTGATGGTCGCCGGCTCGATCCTGCAGGCGGCGCCCGAGGCGCTCGATATCCGCAACGGCGTCGTGGTCGACGCGCAGGATGGCCGCGAGCGCATGGACCTCGCCGAAGTCGCGCGTATCGCCTATTTCCGCCCCGACACGCTGCCGCCCGGCTTTCAGGCCGAACTGGTGGCGACCCGGCACTACGTGCCGCGCGATTGGCCGTTCGCCTTCACCAACGGCGTCCAGGCCTCCTATCTCGAGGTCGACACCGACACCGGGTTCGTCATGCTGCTGCGCCACTGGTGCGTGGAGGATTGCGGCACGGTGATCAATCCCCAGCTCGTCGACGAACAGATCCGCGGCGGCATCGTTCAGGGCGTCGGCGCGGCGCTGTTCGAGCACTGCCTCTATGACGAGCGCGGACAGCTCCTCAACGGCAACATGGCCGATTATCTCGTGCCGATGGCGGGCGAGATGCCCGACATCGACATCGGGCACGTGGTCACGCCGACGACGGATTCCGAATTGGGCGCGAAGGGCGCGGGCGAAGCTGGAACCGCCGGAGCCTCGGGCGCCGTCGTCAACGCGATCAACGACGCGCTGCGACCGCTCGGCGCGCCGCCCATCACCGAGATTCCCGTGACACCCGAGTGCGTGCTACGAGCACTCGGACGTGTTTAGAGCATGGTCTCGAAAATGGAGACCGGTTTTCGGACAAGGCTACCAAGGCAAGGTCATTGAATTGAAGCTCGGGCTCAAGCCTCACGCCAATGCGCCGGGCGACAGGACGGAGGAATGGGAATGAACATCAAGGTGGGCAAAGAGGCGATCGCCGAGGCCAGCCACAAGCTCAAGAACTGGGGCCGCTGGGGCGCCGACGACCAGATCGGCACGCTCAACCATATCCGCCCCGAGGACATCGTCCGCGCCGCCGGCCTGATCCGCACCGGCAAGGTGTTCGCGCTCGGCATTCCGCTCGACCGCAACGGACCGCAGACCGGGCTCTTCGGCGGCCGCTGGAACCCGATCCACACCATGCTGGCGACCGGCACCGACGCCGTTGCCGGCCGCCAGGATGTCGTTCCGAACATCCGCTATGCCGACGACGCCATCAACATGCCGGTGCAGTGCGCGACCCATTGGGATTCGCTCGGCCACATCTTCTACGAGGAGAAGATGTACAACGGGCACGACGCGCGCCTCGTCGACTGCAACGGATTGGGCAAGCTCGGCATCGAGCACTCGCGCAACAAGATGGTCGGCCGCGGCGTGCTGCTCGACATCGCCCGCCACAAGGGCGTCGAATACCTTGAAGACGGCTACGGCATCTCCAACGACGAGCTCGACGCCTGCGCCAAGGCGCAGAAAGTGACGATCGGCCGCGGAGACTTCGTGATCGTCCGCACCGGCCAGTTGGAACGCTGCCTGAAAGAGAAGAACTGGGGCGCCTATGCGGGCGGCGACGCGCCTGGGGTGAAATTCGAGAACTGCTACTGGTGCCAGGACAAGGAGATTGCCGCCATCTGCTCCGATACCTGGGG
>CAYVBN010000384.1:0-2382 GCA_964449645.1 uncultured Hyphomicrobiales bacterium | reverse complement strand
ACGGCCGCCGCAAAGCGTGCATGTTGCCGATCGATTTGAGGCGCGGGTGAACCATTGGTTTTTGCCCGCGCCCAAAATGTTTTTGCACGCCGATCCCCTGAAAAAGTGCGAAAAATGCGCGAGAAAATGCTCGAACACATGAGAAGCGCGAACCCATGATTCATGTGGGCAACGGCCGGTAGCAGCCTTTCCCGCTGCCGTCGCCGATTGGGCAGCGATAGCATGAGCCGCGACTGGTACTCCGGGGCGGCCTCATGTACGAGCTGGGATCCTTTCTGATTATTGTGGCCCTCGCCTATCTGCTGGCTCCCATCGCGGCGCTCGCGTTGGCCATCGGAGCGCGGAGGCAGGTCGCGGACTTGTCGCTCCGGCTGTCGCGGCTCGAGCGTGGACTTGCGACGCGCCCCCACGCCGCCGCAGCACCCGTCGCGCTGCCCGCGGAACCGGTGACGCCACCCGCACCGGTGTCGCGACCTCCGGACGTCGCGCCAGCTCCGCCGCCGCGACCGACCGCCGTGCCGCCGACCGGACCGGCACCGGCTGCCGCGCAATCACAAGCGCAAGTTTATGAGAGCTTCGAGCAACGCTTCGGCACGCGCTGGGTCGTCTGGATCGGCGGGCTCGCCCTTGCGCTCGGCGGCGTCTTCCTCGTCAGCTACGCGATCGAGCAAGGTTATTTCGGTCCGGCGGTGCGCACGGCGCTCGGCGGCCTCTTTGCCGCTGCGCTGATCGCCGCGGGCGAATGGGCGCGACGGAAAGATAACCTCGTCGGCTTCGGCGGGCTCCCCGGCGCGTACATTCCCGGCATCCTCACGGCCGCCGGCACGACCGTCGCCTACGCGACCGTCTACGCGGCCTATGCGCTGCATGGGCTGATCGGTCCAGCGCCGACGTTCCTGCTGCTCGGCGCGGTCGCGGTGGCGACGCTCGGCGCCGCCTTGTTGCACGGCCCTGCTCTCGCGGGACTCGGACTGGTCGGCGCCGAGGTGACGCCGTTGCTCGTCGCGACCACGCACCCGAATTACTGGGCGCTCTACGTCTTCCTGACGGTCGTCACCGCCGCCGCCTTCGCGCTCGCGCGGGCGCGGATGTGGCGCTGGCTCGCGATCACCACGGTGGCATTCGGGGTCGCATGGGTCCTGCCCGGACTGGACATGCGCTTACCGGACGTGCTCCTGCCCCATCTCTTTCAGGCCACGGCGGGGTTCGCGCTCGCCTGCGTGTTCCTGGTGTGCGGGATTCTGCTCGGCCCGCGACCGACTGCAGGCGAGATCGATCCGGTCTCCTCCGGCGCCCTCGCCGCCTATGTGGCCGGCGCAATGCTGGTCGTGCTGGCGACCGATCACCCGACGGTGGGTCTTCTCGTGTTCAGCATCCTTGCCGCCGCGACGGTCGCGGTCGCTTGGCGCGCCGAATCCGCCGCCGCCGCGGTGCCGGCCGCGGCGCTGTGCGCGATCCTCGTCATGGCCCAATGGGCGCTCGACCTCAGCGCGGCGACGCTCGTTGCTCCGAGCGGCCCGACCGCCGGCGCGGTGCCCGAGCCGGCGCTCACCGACGCCGGGACCCATCTGGCCCTCGGGGCTTTCTATGCTGCGCTGTTCGGAGTGACCGGCTACCTGGCCCAGGGACGTTCGAACAAGCCCCTGGTGCCGCTGTTGTGGAGCGCCGCCGCCGTTCTGACGCCGCTCGCCGTGCTGATCGCGCTCTATTGGCGCGTCACCGCGTTCGAGCGCTCGGTCCCGTTCGCTGCGCTCGCGCTCCTGCTCGCCGCCGTGTTCGCGACCGCCACCGAAACCCTGACGCGGCGGCCGTCACGTCCCGGGCTCGCATCCGCCGCCGCGCTCTTTGCCAGCGGCACGACCGCGGCGCTCGCGCTCGCCCTCACCTTCGCGCTCGATCGCGGCTGGCTCACGGTCGGGCTCGCCCTCATGGCGCCGGGCATCGCCGGGGTGGCGCTGCGCCGGCCGCTGCCGATGCTGCGCTGGCTCGCGGCGGCGATCATCGTGCTGGTGCTCGCGCGCATCGGTTGGGAGCCGCGCATCGTCGGCGACGACGTCGGCACGACGCCGATCTTCAATTGGCTGCTCTACGGCTATGGCGTCCCCGCCGCCGCGTTCTGGCTCGCCGGCCACCTGCTGCGCCGGCGCGGGGACGATGTCCCTTCACGCATGGTCGACGCGGCCGCCATCCTGTTCACGGTGCTGCTGGCGGTGCTGCAGATCCGCCACGCCATCAATGGCGGCGACGTCTTCCGTTTTCGGACGGAGCTCGCCGAAATCGCCCTGCAGGTCTCGGTCGGATTGGCGCTGTCGATCGGGCTGGAGCGCATCTACCTGCGCAGCCGCAGCATCGTTCATGCGGCCGGCGCACTGGCGATTTCCG
>CAYVBN010000383.1:0-4336 GCA_964449645.1 uncultured Hyphomicrobiales bacterium | reverse complement strand
TGGCGAGCGAGGGCGAGATGCCCTTGGCGACCTCAATGCCGGTGATGCCGTTCGGGAACTCCCGACGCGCGCCGTCGGGAAAGGTCAACGCGACCATCTTCTCCTCCTGCTCACTCGCTGCCTACGAATGCAGGTAAGCGTGACCCGACACGACGGTCGGATGCCGGGGCGGCTTCCTCGATGCGGTCGGGATGATGGACAGCAAGTAGCCGAGCCGTGGCGAATGCGCAACAGACCTCGTCCTCGCTCTGCCGCAGCGGCACCGGCACGCGGCCGTCCGCTGCCGTCGGTCTCCTCGGTGGTGCCCTGTCTCCGCCCGTGTGCGGGCGGATAGCAGTGCCATCCGGGACACATCCGGGGGCGGGTGCACCGGCGCGCGTACATTCATCTGTGGAAAACTCGTCCCATCTGTTCCGAACGATCCCGGAACATCGGGTCACGACGGTAACGAATCAACGACGTAACCGTAAAATCTGAAAATTAGGGCGCTGCAAAAGTGACGGCCAAATCTTTCGTGCAGCGATCGAATCTCGCACGCGCAGCGATTCGGTACGGTCTTGCCGTCATAGGTGCTGCCTCACTCTCATCATATTGATGGCCCATTCACCCGCAAAGGAGACTTGCGTTCTCGCTTGGGCGGTCGGAAGCTTCATTCCGCGATTAACCGGCTCTGCGCGGACCAACCAACATCTTTGCAGTCGCACGCGTACCGTCGCGGCTGGGGCATGGGGGGCTACCGATGGACGGGTTTGCAAAACCCGGCGCTGACGTTTGTTTGCCGAACGGCCGGTTCCATCGTCCTGCGGTCTTCCAATCGCTCAGGTGGGGTTTCGGACTTTGCGGAGTCGTCCTCCGTCGATTGCTCGATTGTGTTGCGTCCGCCCGTGTCTCGCCTCGAACGAATTCCCAACGCAAACCTCGCGCACTTCCGGCTGCCCGCAGGAACCGGGCGGAGCCGCGGATCCGACGAGGAATGGATCGCCGTCACCGTGCGGTCTTCCTCGACGCGCCGGGTGAGCGGTTCCCGACATCCGTCAACGAAACGACGAAATGGCACTAGCCGCCCAGTTCGGCGGCGGGGGAGGTAGTCATGAGTGCTCCGGTGGATCACGAGGGAGATGTAAACAACCTTCTACTTTACGCGCCGCGATGGGCGCGCGAGCGGCCAGAACGACCGCAACACGGAACGATCGAAGGAGCGACGGTGCGCGCCGAGCGGCCTGCTTCGCTTCCCCGGGCGCCGCGCCTTCCGGACCAGCAGGAAGTCGAGCGGCCGTTCGTATCCGAACAGGTGGCCTTCGAGGGCGATCTTGCGGTGAAGCAACTGCGCGCTCGCCAGTCGCTCGACCCGCAGCCGGTGCCGGAGCCCCCGGAGCGCGAAAAGCGCAGCGGCGCGTTCGGGGTCGTGTTGCGCTTTGGCATTGCCGCCGCCGTCGCAGCCGTCGCTGCCTTTTTCTTCGTCGGCATCATCCCGATTTCGCAGGAGCACAAGGCGAACGGCGGCGTGGCCTCGCCTTTCGCCTGGCTGTTCGGCACGTCCGCCCCGGGCAATCCGGACAAGCCGGCCGCACCGGCCACCACGACGGCGGCCGAAGCGCCGGCTGCCGCCATGAAGCTTGCGAGCGCCACGCCCGAGCCGGTGACCACCACCCCGCAGCCGGCTGCGGCGCCGAAGCCGAAATCGTTCCCGCAGCTCGTCGTCGAGGACCGACGCGGCATGGTCAACGAGTCGATCCCCCTCGGGGTCGCCCTCAAGGGCGCGACCGGCGGCGCATCCGTGGTGATCAACGGCCTCATCGACGGGTCGCGCGTGAACACGGGCGCTCCGGCCGGCCAGGGGAGCTGGCGCATCGCCGCCAAGGATCTCGCCGACGCCGTCGTGCTGCCGCCGAAGGGATATGTCGGCGCCATGGACATCGGGGTCGATCTGCGCCTGGCAGACGACACGATCGCCGACAGCCGCGTGCTGCGTCTCGAATGGATGGGAGCCGCACCGAAGAAGCAGCCGGAAACGGCTGAGCGCCATCTCGATCCGGACGAAATCGCCTCGCTGCTCAAGCGCGGCGAGGATTTCATCGCCATGGGTGATATCGCGGCGGCCCGGCTGGTGCTGCGGCGCGCGGCCGAGGCACGCAATGCGCGTGCGGCGCTGGCGCTCGGGGCGACCTACGACCCTGTCATTCTGCGGCAGCTCAGGGTCGTCGGCTTCTCACCGGATGTCGCGCAGGCGCGCGCCTGGTACGAGAAGGCCGCCGAGTTCGGCTCCTCCGAAGCGGCGCGCCGCATCGACCAACTGGCGCAGCAGACCCGTTGATCTCCGCTCCGCCGGCCCTGTGCCGGCGGAGTCCTCACTCGGAACCCGAGCGGCCCTGGCGCGGCACGTCGCCGCCGCGCGCCCAGGCCCACCGGCCGTACCGCCACGGCATGTACCAATGCGCCTGGCGCGGCGGTTCGGCGGGAACGGGGTCGAAGCCCGAGGTGCCGAACGGGTGGCAGCGGCACAGCCGGGCGAGCATCATCCAGCCTCCGGCCCATAAGCCGAAGCGGCCGATCGCCTCGTCGGCGTAGTGCGAGCAGGACGGCAGGTGGCGGCAGTTCGCGCCAATGATGGGCGCGATCGTGTAACGGTACACACCTATGAGGCCGCGGCCGGCGAGGCGTGGCACACGGCCGGCGATGTCCAGAAATTTTCCCATCTCGATCACATCGGGACCAAATTCATCGGCGACATACGCCGCCACGCACGCGCCGAACCGACGAACCACGCGTGCGCCGACTTCGGGCCCACGAGGCCGCGACCTGCCGCAAAGATAGGGGCTGCACCCCCGGGGCGATACCTTTGCACGCGCGCAGTCATCAACAGGTGGCTGCGACGAAGGTGGACTCGACCCGAAGGCGATGCGAAATTAGAAAAGCACAGGGGCTTCGTCAGGCGTTGCAGGACACCTAATGTGTCCGGCGTCACTCGATGACGCAAGAAACCACGCCGGCGAGCGAGAGGGCTTAAATGTCTCGACGGCGATTGGCTGGGGGTACGGTGGCGGCGCTTGCCGCGCTGTCCGCTCTGTTCTGCGGTCCCGGAACCGCTTCCGAAGATGCGCGGTCCTTGCCGATGCAGTTCGCGATGCGTCGCGAGGGGCCGGCCAAGGTGTGCGGCGATCATTGCAGGACCTGGGTCTCGGCGGTCGGCAGCATCACGCCCGATACGCCGCGCGACTTCCAGGCTTTCGCGCGGCGCCACGATCTGCGCGGCGCCACGATCGCGTTCGATTCGGACGGCGGATCGGTGCTCGGGGCGCTCGCGCTCGGGCGCGAGGTGCGCCGCCTCGACATGACCTCGACGGTGGGCCGCACGGTCGACGTCACGTCTCCGGCCAGCGATCGTCGCGCCAAGCTCGACCCGAAAGTCGACTGCGAGTCGATGTGCGTGTTTCTGGTGCTCGCCGGAAGCCGCCGCTACGTGCCGCCGGAAGCGCGGCTGCGGGTGCATCAGATCTGGCTTGGCGACCGCCGTGGCGACGCGACATCCGCCAGCTATTCGGCGCGCGACCTCATGGTCGTGCAGCGCGATATCGGCCGCATCGTCCAATACACGAGCGAGATGGGCGGATCGGCGGACCTGATCGAAATGGCGCTGCGCATTCCGCCGTGGGAGCCGATGCACACGCTGACCCGCGATGAAGTGCGGCAGATGGGACTGGCGACCGTCAACCAGGCCTTCGCAACCTCGGTCCCCGAACCGCAGACGGCGTCCGGACCGTCGCCGAACTCGGCGTCGGCATCGGCTTCGGTCACCAACGCCGCGGCGGCGCGCGGCTGGGCCGTGTCCGAGCGCGGCTGGACCTTGATCGACAAGTCCGGCGAACCGATCCTCGCCCGCCGTCACCTGCTCACCAACGAAGGCGACGACATCGGCAACTTCGACCTCATGCTCGGGTGCGGCGGCAGCGCCGACGAGTACATCCTGACCTACATGGAAGTGCGCGACCGGCGCGAGGGCGAAGCGGCGCTGAAGCCGCTCAGGACCGTGACCGTCTCGGCCGGCGGACAGACGCGCACCCTGGCGATCGCCTCGTCGGAGCTGTCGGGCACGCCGCAGCGCCTCCTGTCGGTGGCGCGCGCCAGAATCCCGGCCACCATGATGGACGTGCTGGGCGATCCCGGCGACCATTCGGTCCTCGTTTCGACCCGCAGCACGGACGATGCCGAGACGACCATTCGGGTGGGGAATGCCGGTGTCGCGCAGCACCTGCCGGAGCTCGGCGCCGCCTGTGCCGCCTCGGCGCGGCCGCGCGATGTCCGCGCCGAGCTGAAGGCGGTCCCGAACGCGCGCTAG
>CAYVBN010000382.1:0-8290 GCA_964449645.1 uncultured Hyphomicrobiales bacterium | reverse complement strand
CAGCAAATCCCGGCCGCTCGTCGGGTCGTGCTGCGGGCGGAAGTAGGCATTGGCGGAAAGCTGGGGGTCCGCGAGCAGGTCCGCGATCGTGTTCACCGGGGCGATGGCGATCTGGCGCGCCTGTCCCTCGCGGTAGAGGTCCTGCTTGCCGCGCGTTCGGCAGAACGTTCCGAAGATCTCGGCAAACCGCGCGATGCCTTCGGCGGATTGCCGGTAGCGGAAGTCCTGCCACCGGGGCTCGAGCAGGGCCGCCGATCCTTCGCAGCCCGATTCTGCGACCCACCGCGTGAGCGCCGCGAACGCCTTCGCGGTGCCGAGCCGGCCGGCCAGGATGCTGATGTAACCGTCGCGGCACGGATAGATGCCACTGCCGGCTTCCCGCGCCGCGTCGCCGAACCGGCGCCGCCGGCGATGCGCGATGTACCATTCGGGCACGGCGTCTTCGAGCGCGAAGGCCACGCATTCCTGGCCCGAGATGTCGAGCCACGCGCCCTCCCCGCTCTGCTCGCGCGAACAGAGTGCGGCAAGCACCGCGACGGCGGCGAAGATTCCCGACGCAAGCTGCGCCTGTCCGCCCGCGACCGCGATCGGCTCGCTGTCCTGATAGCCGCCGAGGGAGAGAAGCCCGCCGGCGGCCAGCAGGCCGAGGTCACCGGCCGTGTCCGCCGCACGCGGCCCATCCAGTCCGAACGGAGAGATGGACGCGACCACGAGCTTCGGATTGGCCGTCCGCAACCGCGCCGGGTCGATCGCATCCGAGCCGGGCGCCGGGGCGAGAATCACGACGTCGCTCGTCGCCGCCAGCCGGCTGAACTGGTCGCGGCCTGCGGTGTGCGCAAGATCGATGATAACGGAGCGCTTTCCGGCATCGAGGAACGCATGCGCGTAGCTGACCGACGGATCACCGGCGGCTGGGCGAGGCGCAAGGGTGCGGACCGGCGATCCCGCCGGGCTTTCGACCCGGATGACGTCGGCGCCGAGATCGGCGAGCAGACGCCCGGCATAAGCCGCGTAATTCACCGTCAGATCGAGAACACGAATCCCCTCGAGCGCGCCCGAACGTGCCATCAGTCGGTCCCGTCGAGCTTGAGCAGGAAAGCGTCCCATCGGTTGAGAAGGGCGTCGTGCCGACTGTAGTGGTCGAGGGCGTCCGTCCCCTTCTCGGCGGCGATCCCGTTGAGCAGCGCGTTGGCGACCGCCATCGGACCGACCAGCGAGTTCTGCATGCCGGTGCCGGCGGAGGCCGCGAGCAGCACGATGTCGGCGAGCTGTCCGACCGCGGAAATCGGCGTGTCGGTGACGGCGACGACCGGCGCCTTGTTCTCCTTCGCCCATTGGGCGACGCGATGCGTCCAAGCCGCGTAGCGCGGGAAGGTGAAGACGACGACGCAGTCGCGCGCGGAAATCTCGCCGAGCTGCACGGCGGAAAAACCGTCCTGCCCATGGGTGAAGACCACGTCTCCGCGCAATCGGTTCAGGATCGTTCCGAAATAATGCCCGACGCCGAACGAGGAAAATCCGGCCGCAACATAGACCCGCCGCGCCGCGATGATGCGATCGACCGCCGTGCCGAGGTCCTCGGCGTTGAGCCCCTGGATGGTCCGATGCAGGTTCTGCAGGTCATGGCTCAGCGACGCCCCGAAGCTCGTGCCCTCGAGGTGTCCGAACACATTCTTGTCGTCCGAATCGCCGGCGCGCGAGAGCTGCCCGCGCACCAACTGCCGGATGCGGTCCTGCAGGTCGGGAAAGCCATTGAGGCCAAGCCGATAGGTGAAGCGGACGATGGTCGACGGATTGACGTCGAGCGCGGCCGCCATCTGATCGACGGTGGAGAAAGCCACCGCCTGCGAATGCTCGACGATGTACTGCGCGATCCGCTTCTGCGACTGGGTGAGATGGTCGTAGCGGCGGCGCAGCTCCTCGATGACGTCGCGCGTCGCGCGACGCTCGGACTGCCGTTCGGCTGTTGCTCTCTTCGCCATGGCCTCCGCCGTTCTGGAACCGCTCAGCGTTCGACGATTCGAAGCCGATTGTAGTTCGGATACGACTTCGCCCACTTGTCCGGATAGGCGCGATCGATTCCCTTGGTGAAGTAGCTTCCGACCGAGCGGTCAACCGGAACGTCGATGACCCAGGGGCGGCGGCTGGCGAACGCGCGTTCGAGCGCCGGGCCGAGCTCGGCCGGGTCCTCGATGCGCACGCCTTCCGCGCCATAGGCGTGCGCGAGCTTCACGTAATCCGGATTGTACGGCTCGCCGGTGTCGCGGCGCACGAAGTGACACCAGGGATGGGTGCGCTTGTAGCCGCGCTCCATGCCCTTGCGCTCGATGCCGAGCTCGTAATTGTTGAGCACGACCCAGACCGCCGGCAGAGCGTATTCCACCGCGGTGGCAACCGCTTGCGACACCATGTTGAAGGCGCCGTCGCCAACCAGCACGACCGCCGGACGGCCATCCGCCGCAACCGGGCCGACGACTCCCGAGGCGGCCCACCCCATCTCGGCCATGCCGGGGCTGACCTGCCAGGCACCGGGCGAGCGGATCGTCATGTAGGCTTCGGCGTATTGCGTCACGTCGCCGATGTCGACGTACACGCGGCCGTCGGGCGGGAGCGCCTTGCCGACCTCATGGACGAGGCGCGCCGGATGCGTCGGTGCGCTCGAAGCCGTCAGCAGCGGGTGAATCTCCTTCTCCCACTCCGCACGGAATCCGCGCACCCGCGCGAGCCAGTCGGCCCGGCCGATCGGCTTCGCCACGGCGGCGAGGTCCTCGAGGAAGAGCTTGGCGTCGCTCACGAGCCCGAGCGTCACCGGGAAATTGCGCCCGATCTCGCCGTAGTCGACGTCGACCTGCACGATCTTGGTCTTGCTCACATCGTAGATCGAACCCTGACGCCAATTGGCGGTGTTGTTGTCGGAAAAGCGCGCCCCGACGGCGACGATCAGGTCTGCTTCCCGCCCCGCCCTGGCGGCGCATTCAAATCCCGACCGACCGATCGTGCCGATCGACAGCGGATGGTCTTCGGGCAACGCCCCCTTGGCCGGCATGGTGGTCACGACCGGGATGTCGAGTTGCTCGGCGAGCTTGCGCAGCGCCGCAGCGCCGTCGGCACGCACCACACCGCCGCCCGCGAGCAGCAACGGACGCTGCGCCTCGGCGATCATCGCGGCGACCTGCGCGACTCCATCGCGATCGGCCCGATGGCGATTGCGATGCGGCGCGCGCGCGTCCGGCGCCTCGATCTCGCCTTCCACTTCGGCGAGCTGGATGTCGAAGGGAATCTCGACGAACACCGGACCGGGCCGACCGGACACCGCGGTCTTGAGCGCGAAATTGAGGACGTCGATCGCCGTATCGGGGCGCACCAGCATCCAGGTCGCCTTTGAGACGGGGCGGAAGATGCTCACGGCGTCTTCGAAGCCGTGATAGTAGATTTCCTGCATCCCGCCTTTGCCGAGAAAATGCGTCGTCCCTCCCCCGGCAATGATCAGGAGCGGCGAGGAATCGTGCATGGCGCTCGCGCAGGCGCCGACCGCATTCAGCAACCCCGGCCCCTTGTTGACGATGACGGGCGCAACGCGTCCGGTCGTACGGTGATAGAGATCGGCCATGTGCACGGCGTGGTTCTCGTGCTTGGCCTGGATTCCCTGAATTTGCGGCTGTTCCGTCAGCGCATCGAGAAACGGCCAGACCGAGCCGCCGGCATAGCCGAAATAGTGCTGGAATCCCGCGACTTCGAACCAGCGGGCGATCGCATCGACAACACGCATGAGCAGCTCCGGCAATTGAGACCCGGAGCTTTGCAACAAAAATAGTTGCAGTCAAGTGTCAGACTGACAACTTCCGTCGGCGCGAGGCGAAAGTCCCCGCTTCGTGCCCCGATTCCGAAGTTCGCAACACCGCGCGGCAGGCTCCGCTGCGAACTTCGGAATCAAAGAGACACGAGCGCGTTCAGGATTCTCGTGTGGTTTTTGGATTTGAAGTTCCTGTCAGCGTTCGCTGAACAATTTAGGAACTTCAAATCCGCCACACCAGGAGCTTTCGCTCGTCGTAGTCCCGCCTACTTCGCCGGCGCGATCAGCTTGGCGATCGGGCGCCAGCGATCGAGCTCGGAGGCGACGAACTTGGTGAACTCGTCGGCCGAGAACGTCTCCACCTCGATGGCGTCCTGATCGAGCCGCTTCTGCACGTCGGGAAGCTGCATGATCTTGACGATCTCGGCGTTGAGCTTGGTCACGATCGGCTTCGGCACGCCGGCCGGGCCCGACAGCGAGAACCAGGTCGCTGCGACGAGGTCCGGGTAGCCGAGTTCCTTGAAAGTCGGAACGTTCGGATATTCCGGCAGGCGCTTGCCGGTGGAGACCGCCAAGGCGAGCACGTTGCCGGCGCGAATCTGCGATGCGGCAGACGACCACGTCATCGCCCCCACCTTCACGTGCCCGGCAATCAGGTCGGCCATGGCCGGATTCGAGCCGCGATAGGGCACGTGCGTGAGCTTGATATTTTCTTTGCGGGCCAGGTATTCGGCGAACAGATTGCCGTGGGTCCCCTGCCCGGGCGAGACGTAGCTGAAGCCTTCCTGGCTCTTCTTCGCCGCGGCGATGAACTCCTTGTAGGTCTTCACGCCGAGGGACGGGTGCACGACGAGCACGATCGGCGGACCGCCCAGATAGGCGATATGCGTGAAGTCCTTCATCGGATCGAACGGCGGAGACGCACTCAGCGCCGGCGCGATGACGTGCGAGGCGATGCCAGAGACCACGAACGTATAGCCGTCGGGATCGGCCTTCGCGACCGCTTCCGACCCGATCATTCCGCCGGCGCCCGGCCGGTTCTCGACGAAGAACTGCTGGCCCAGGTCGCGGCTCAGGTGATCGGCCGCGATGCGCCCCAGCGTATCGGCGGCGCCTCCCGGCGCGAACGGCGCCACGATCTTGACCGGACGGGTCGGCCAGTCCTGCGCGGCGGAGACGCCCGCCAATCCAAATGACGCGACGACCGCCGTCGCAAATGCAGCAAAGAAGCGGCTTATCCTCATCGTGTTCCTCACTCGACTGATCAAGGCGGTATCAAGCAGAAATATACCGCGAAGGCCAGCAGTCGGGCGCCGGCGCTTGGGTCATTTTGCCGCCGGCTGGCCGAGGGCCTCGCGGGCGATGGGACCCCACTTTGCAAGCTCCGCCTCGTTGTACCGGGTAAAGGCCTCCGCCGACATCGGCTCGGCGTCGATCCCGTCGGTTTCCATGCGTTTGCGCAGCTCGGGAGCCTGCAGGGCGCGCGCGATCGCGTCGTGCAGACGGGTGACGATCGGCTTCGGCACGCCGGCCGGACCGACGATCCCGAACCAAGTCGTGGCGACGAGATCCGGATAGCCGAGGTCCTTCATGGTCGGGACCTGCGGGAATTCGGGCATGCGCCGGGATGCCGAAACGGCAAGCGGAATGACGCTCCCGCCGCGGATCTGGCCGAGCGCGCCCGTCCAGGTGATCGAGCCCAGCTTCACGTGACCCGCCACCAGATCGTTCATCGCCTGGCCCGAGCCCTTGTAAGCAATATGCGTGAGCTTCACGCCCGCCTTCGCGGCCCACAACTCGGCGAACAGATGCCCGATGGTGCCGGGTCCCGGCGACACGAAGGGCATCGGGTCCGTGCGGGTCTTTAGCAACGCCGTGAGTTCGGCGAGCGATTTCACCCCGAGCGAGGGATGCACCACGATCACGTTGGGCGGCCCACCCAGATAGGCGATGTGGGTGAAGTCCTTTATCGGATCGAATCCGGCATGGGAATTCGTCGCCGGCGCAATGACGTGCGTGCCGACGCTGCCCATCAGAAACGTGTAGCCGTCGGGCGGGCTGTTGGCGACGGCGGCCGACCCGATCAGGCCGGAGGCGCCGGGCCGGTTCTCGACGAAGAACTGCTGACCCAAACTTCGGCTCAGCTCGTCGGCAAGCAGGCGCGCCATCGTGTCCGAGCCCCCGCCGGGCGCGAACGGCGAGACGATCTTGACCGGCCGCGTAGGCCAATCCTGCGCCGCCTGGCTCGTGCCGTACACTCCGCCCAGCGCGACGAGCAGCGCCAGCGGCGTCAACCATCCTCTCATGCGCCGTTCCTCCCAGCGCTTTCGCTTTCGGCAAAGTTATTTTGCCCACATATTGATTGCAACTAATTTTGCTGTAGATAGCTCATTTGGCAATTTCTGAGGCAATATGCCGCTTCGGGACTTTCCCACAAATCGGCGACATCGGCTTAATCCATGGCCCCAATCCGTCTCGCCACCGGCCAAAAAATCCCTAATGCGAGGTCAACGCAATGGAGCACCCTTGTAGGATCGCCGTCCTCGGCGGCAGCGGCGCCGAAGGCAGCGGGCTCGCGTTGCGGCTCGCGGCTGCAGGTCACCGGGTGACGATCGGTTCGCGCGAGGCCGGCAAGGCATCGGCCGCAGCGGCTGCGCTCTCCGCTAAGCTTCCCAATGGGACGATCTCCGGAGCGGACAACCGGCGCGCCGCCGCCGAGGCGGAGGTGGCGATCCGGACCGTTCCGTATGCGGCGCAACGCGCCGTGATCGAGGAGGTTGCGCAAGAGCTTCGCGGCAAGATTCTCGTCGACGCGACCGTCCCGCTCGTGCCCCCGAAGGTCAGCCGCGTGCAATTGCCGGCGACCGGCTCGGCGGTGGCCGCCATTCAGCAACTGCTCGGCGATACGGTGCGGGTCGTGTCGGCATTCCAGAACGTCTCGGCGCACCATCTCCAGCGGCTCGATCATCGTGTCGATTGTGACGTTCTGGTCTGCGGTGACGACATGGGCGCCTGCGAGCGGGTCATCGCTCTGATCGGCGACATCGGGCTGCGCGGAATCTATGCCGGGCCGATCTGTAATTCGGCGGCGGCCGAGGCGTTGACCTCGCTCCTGATCGCCATCAACCGGCACTACAAAGTGCCGGGGGCCGGTCTTCGAATTACGGGGCTCACCAATGCTCCGTCCGCAACGTGAGCGTCCAACAGATGCTGGATTTCGCCAATCCGCGCGTGCTAGCGAATCAGCACCTGCCCGAGTGAGCGAGGGGCTTCGGGCTGCACCCCAGCTTGGAGGGAGTTCGATGTATTCCGACGTTCAGCTTTCGATTGGCGGGCAATGGGTGCCGGCCACAAGTGGAAAGACAATCCCGGTCATCAATCCAGCCACCGCAGAACCGATCGGGACGGTCGCACATGCCGAGCAACCCGATCTCGACGCCGCGATCGCCGCGGCCGTGAAGGGTTTCGCGGCGTGGCGCAAGGTCTCCGCTTTCGAGCGCTACAAGCTCATGCGCAAGGCGGCCGATATCCTGCGCAGCCGTGCGGCCGACATCGCCGCGCTGATGACGCTCGAGCAGGGCAAGCCGATCGCCGAAGCCAAGCTCGAGACACTCGCCGGCGCCGACGTCATCGACTGGTTCGCCGAAGAGGGCCGCCGCACCTATGGCCGCACCATTCCGCCCCGCATCGAAGGCGTCTATCAGCTCGAGATGAAGGAGCCGGTCGGCCCGGTCGCGGCGTTCACGCCGTGGAACTTCCCGATCAACCAGGCCGTGCGCAAAGCCTCGGCGGCGCTCGCGGCCGGCTGCTCGATCATCATCAAGGGACCGGAGGAGACGCCGGCCTCCTGCGCGGCGCTCGTGCGCGCGTTCTGCGATGCGGGCATTCCGGCCGGCACGATCAACATCGTGTTCGGAGTGCCGGCGCAGGTGTCGGGCTATCTCATTCCGCACCCGGCGATCCGCAAGGTCTCCTTCACCGGATCGACCAGTGTCGGCAAGCAGCTCGCCAAGCTCGCGGGCGAGCACATGAAGCGCGTCACCATGGAGCTCGGCGGCCACGCGCCGGCCATCGTTTTCGCCGACGCGGACGTGGACGCGGCCGCGAAGATTCTCAGCGCCAACAAATATCGCAACGCCGGCCAGGTCTGCGTGTCGCCGACCCGCTTCCTTGTGCAGGAACCGGTCTACGACGCCTTCGTGGAGAAGTTCGTCGGGCATGCCAAGGCCGTCAAGGTCGGCAACGGCCTCGACGAGAGCACCCGGATGGGACCGCTCGCGCACGAACGCCGCCTCGACGCCATCGAGGCCTTCGTGGCCGACGCGGTGGCCAAGGGCGCGAAGGTGGCGACCGGCGGCAAGCGGATCGGCAACAAGGGCTATTTCTTCGAGCCGACGGTTCTCACCGACGTTCCGCGCGAGGCGCGCATCATGAACGAGGAGCCGTTCGGGCCGGTCGCGATCGTCAATTCCTTCCGCGACTTCGATGACGCCGTCA
>CAYVBN010000381.1:0-3978 GCA_964449645.1 uncultured Hyphomicrobiales bacterium | reverse complement strand
AACGGCGAGGTGCTGGCGATGGACGTGAAGGCGCCGTCGCTCTTCGCCGAGCCGCGCCGCATCCTCGACGTCGACGAGGCCGTGGAGCTCCTGACCGCGGTCATGCCCGACCTCGACACGGACGAGCTGCGCGATCGCCTCGGCTCGAAACGCGGCTTCGTCTGGCTCAAGCGCGAGATCACCCCCAAGCAGCAGCAGGAAGTGCACCGGCTCGGCATTCCGGGCGTCGGGTTCCTGACGGAGAACAAGCGCGTCTACCCGAACGGCCGCGAGGTCTCGCACGTCATCGGCCACGTCAACGTCGACAACCAGGGCATCGCCGGCCTCGAGAAATGGCTCGACAGCAACGGGCTCGCCGATCTGCACCGTGCCGGCTTCGCCACCGATCGCCAGCAGCGCCCGGTCGAGCTCGCGCTCGATCTGCGCGTGCAGCATGCGATGCGTGACGAGCTCGTCGCCGCGCGCGAGAAGTTCAAGGCGAAGGCGGCGGCCGGGATCGTCACCGACGTGCGCACCGGCGAGATCGTCGCGATGGTCTCGGAGCCCGACTACGATCCCAACAATCCGCGCGAGGCGCTCGATCCCACGCGCATCAACCGGCTCACGACCGGCGTGTACGAGATGGGATCGACATTCAAGGCCCTCACGCTGGCGATGGGCCTCGATTCCGGCAAGGTGTCGCTCTCCTCGACGTTCGACGCGCGCATGCCGCTGCGTTTCGGCCGCTTCAACATCCACGATTATCACGCGCAGAACCGCATGCTCTCCGTGCCGGAGATCTTCACCTATTCGTCGAACATCGGCGCCGCCCGCGTGGCGCTCACGGTCGGCGTCGAGGGCCACAAGGCGTTTCTCAAGAAGCTCGGCCAGCTCGACCGGCTGCGCACGGAATTGCCGGAGAGCGCCGAGCCGATCGTCCCCCGGCACTGGGGCGAGCTCAACACCGTCACCATCGCGTTCGGTCACGGGCTCTCGGTCGCGCCGCTGCAATCGGTCATGGGCGTGTCCGCGCTCGTCAACGGCGGCATCCTGATCCCGCCGACCTTCCTGCGCCGCAGCCCCGAGGATGCACGCCGGATCGGCACGCGCGTCATCAAGCCCGAGACCAGCGCCGCCATGCGCTATCTCATGCGCCTCAACGCCGAGAAGGGCAGCGCCACCAAGGCGAACGTCCCGGGGTATTACGTGGGAGGCAAGACCGGCACGGCCGAGAAGGTCGTCAACGGCCGCTACTCCAAGACCAAGCTCCTGACCGACTTCATGGCCATCCTGCCGTCCGATCAGCCGCGCTACCTCATCCTGATCATGCTGGATGAGCCGCAGCCGATCCCGGAGACGCACGGCTATGCCACCGCGGGGTGGAACGCCGCTCCGACCGCCGCCAGGATCATCGCCCGCGTGGCCCCGTTCCTCGGACTGCAGCCGCGCCTCGACCTGCCGCCGGCCGATCGCCTGCTCCTCGCGTCCGTCAAGGAGACACGTTAGAGGAGGCGGGTTCACGCCCATCGCGGCACCGTTCTAACGCTTTATAATTGCATGACCTGCTCGGGCACCGGCCGCGAGCCTTTCGATCGAGGCCAGTGGAGCGGATTTGACATTCGCGACCACGAGACCACGAGTCGGTGAAGCGAATGTCAAATCCAAAGCTCCACCAGAACATATATTTGGCTAGTGGTCTTTCGATTCTAACATTCGCACTGGAGCCAGCCCGAACAAGGATACGAATGTTAGAATTCGGACCACTAGGATGAAGCTTCGCGACCTTCTCCCCGACGGTGCGGCCTACGAGGCGCGCTTTGGCGCGTGCGAGATCGCCGGCGTGACGGCGGACAGCCGCACGGTCGCCCCGGGATCGCTGTTCGTGGCCATGTCGGGCACGCGGCGGGATGGAACCGAATTCATTCCCCAGGCGCTCGCGGCCGGGGCGGTCGCGATCATGGCCGAGCGTAAACCGGCGGCGGCGTTGCCGGACGGCGTTGCGCTCGTGACGGTCGCGAATGCGCGCCGGGCCCTGGCGCTCGCCGCGGCGCGGTTCTATCCGCGCCAGCCGCAGATCGTCGCCGCCGTGACGGGAACGAGCGGCAAGACCTCGGTCACGGCGTTTGCCCGGCAGATCTGGACACGGCTCGGGCATACTGCCGCGAGCATCGGCACGATCGGCCTCGTGTCGCCGAAGACGCAGGCCTACGGCTCGCTCACGACGCCCGATCCGGTCGCCTTCCATCGCATGCTTGACGGCCTCGTGCAGGAGGGCGTGACGCATCTGGCGATCGAGGCGTCCTCGCACGGGCTCGATCAGCACCGGCTCGACGGCGTCGACATCGCGGTCGGGGCCTTCACCAACATCACGCGCGATCACCTCGATTATCACGGAACGCACGAGGCCTATCTGGCCGCGAAGCGCATTCTGTTCGAGCGGCTGGTGCGTCCTGGCGGTGCCGCTGTCATCGACGTCGATCACGAACATGCGGACTCGATGGTGCAGGCGGCGCAACAGCGCGGGCTCGCTCTGTTCACCGTCGGTCGGGCCGGCAGCGGCCTGCGGTTGCGCGATGCGGCGGTCGAAGGCTTTGCGCAAGTCCTCACCATCGAGCATGCCGGCCGCACGACCCGAGTTCGTCTGCCGCTGGTCGGCGAGTTCCAGATCGAGAATGCGCTCGTCGCTGCCGGGATCGCGATCACCAGCGGAAGCGATCCGGATGCGGTGTTCGCCGCGCTCGAAGGGCTGGAAGGCGCGAAGGGGCGGCTCGAGCTCGTCGGCCGCAAGGACGGCGCGCCGATCTTCGTCGACTACGCCCACAAGCCCGACGCGCTCGCCAAGGCGCTCGAGGCGCTGCGGCCCTATGTGCGCGACCGGCTGGTCGTCGTCTTCGGCGCCGGCGGCGACCGTGACGCCGGCAAGCGGCCCCTGATGGGCGCCATCGCGGCCGAGAAGGCTGACCGGGTCATCGTCACCGACGACAATCCGCGCAGCGAAGACCCCGCGGCGATCCGCGCCGCCATCCTGGCGGCCGCGCCCGGCGCGATCGAGATCGGCGACCGGGGGGCGGCCATCCGCCAGGCGGTCCAGGAGCTGCGCGCCGGGGATGTCCTGCTGATCGCCGGAAAGGGCCATGAAAGCGGCCAAATCGTGGGCGAGCGGGTGTTGCCGTTCACCGATCACGAGGCGGTCCTGGCGGCGCTCGGGGGGAAAGCAGGATGAGCGCGCGGACGCTCTGGACAGTTCCGGCCATGGCCCAGGCGATGCGCGCCACGCGCAGCGGTGCGCTGCCCGATGGCGTGCCCGGACTTTCGATCGACAGCCGCAGCCTCGCCCCGGGCGAGGCGTTCTTCGCCATCCGGGGCGACAACCATGACGGGCACGATTTCGTCGCCACCGCCCTGCAGGCGGGCGCCGGGCTTGCGGTCGTCGCCGCCGACCGGCGCGACCGCGTGCCGGCCGATGCGCCGCTGCTCGTTGTTCCGGCGGTGCTGCCGGCTCTGGTCGATCTCGCTGGCGCGGCGCGCGCGCGGGCCCGCGCCAAGGTCGTCGCCGTCACCGGCTCGGTCGGAAAGACCAGCACCAAGGAAGCGCTGCGGCTCGCGCTCGCGCGCAACGGCGAGACGCACGCGTCGGTCGCCTCCTTCAACAATCACTGGGGCGTGCCGCTGTCGCTCGCGCGCTGCCCCGAGAGCGCGCGTTACGCCGTGTTCGAGATCGGCATGAACCACGCCGGCGAGATCACGCCGCTCACCCAAATGGTCCGTCCGCACGTCGCCATCGTGACGACGGTCGAGCCGGTGCACCTCGAATTCTTCGGGTCCGTCGAGGCGATCGCCGACGCCAAAGCGGAGATCTTTCTCGGCCTCGAACCCGGCGGGGCCGCGGTCCTCAATCGCGACAACGCGCACTTTGCGAGGTTGAGCCGCCGGGCGCAGGAGGCCGGCGTCGGCCGCGACCGGCGCGGGCGCTTTGCCGCCGACGCGCCGCTGTTGCTG
>CAYVBN010000380.1:0-2624 GCA_964449645.1 uncultured Hyphomicrobiales bacterium | reverse complement strand
ACGGACGATGCCGAGACGACCATTCGGGTGGGGAATGCCGGTGTCGCGCAGCACCTGCCGGAGCTCGGCGCCGCCTGTGCCGCCTCGGCGCGGCCGCGCGATGTCCGCGCCGAGCTGAAGGCGGTCCCGAACGCGCGCTAGCGCGATCCGCAAGGGCGGACGGGTGGATGCCGGTTGTGCGTGAGACCGCGCTCTAACTCTGTGAACTGGAATTTTGTGAACTGACGCACGACCTTCTCGGCGGACCGGCTACGCTTCGCCGGATTGATGCGCTCACCGCGGCCTATTCGGCCGCCACCGTCGCGCGCTTGGCCTCGATCTGGTCGATGGCCGAAACGACGGCGTCGAAGGTGAGCAGGGTGGAGGCGTGCCGCGCCTTGTAGTCGCGCACCGGCTCGAGCACCGCGATATCCGCCCACTTGCCCGAGGCCGGCGGGGCGCCGTTCTCCTTGAGCATGCGCCGCACCTCTTCGCGCAGCGCGCGTAGCTCTGCGGCCGTCGAGCCGACGATGTTGCGGGCCATGATCGAGGAGGACGCCTGTCCGAGGGCGCAGGCCTTCACCTCGTGGGCGAAGTCCGTCACCGCATCCCCCTCCATCTTGAGGTCGACCGTCACGGTCGAGCCGCAGAGCTTGGAATGAGCGGTCGCGGTGGCATGGGCGTCCGGGAGCCGTCCGAGCCGGGGAATGTTCCCCGCCAGCTCGAGAATGCGCCGGTTATAGACCTCGTTCAGCATAACGGCGATGGTTCCCGGATAAGCTCCGGCTGATTGTGTCGAGCCTGCATTCCACTATATAGGGGTAGTCCGGCAGGGGCAAAACGACCCTCCGCCGGCTCGTACGGCTTCCCTGTGAGCCGAGCCATGCATCTAGGGAATGCGGCGTCCGGTGCCTCAACGTGTCCTGCAGCCATGCTGCATGTATAAGGACGCGGGGCGCGCGCGTGACGCGGCCACCCGGTGACACCCCCGGGGTCCGGCCCTGCCGGGATCCCGGTCGAACGGAGCGACCGTCATGGACGCCATCATCAAGAAGACCCCCCTGCCTGCCGACATCCGCGCCGACGAGCCGGCGAAGACGCGGCCCTCCCGCCAGGACGCGGAAGCCGCCGTGCGCACCCTCATCGCCTATGCGGGCGACGATCCGGCGCGGGAAGGCCTGCTCGACACGCCGCGCCGAGTGGTTTCGGCCTATGACGAGCTCTACGGCGGCTATCGCGAGTCGCCGGTCGAGGTACTGGACCGCACGTTCTCCGAGATCGGCACCTACGACAATCTGGTGCTGGTGCGCGACATCCCGTTCCACTCGCACTGCGAACACCACATGATGCCGTTCTACGGCAAGGCGCATGTCGCTTATCTGCCGGTCGAGCGGGTGGTCGGGCTCTCGAAGCTCGCGCGGCTCATCGAGATTTATGCGCGGCGCCTGCAGACGCAGGAGCACCTCACCTCGCAGGTCGTGACCGCGATCGACGAGATCCTGAAGCCGCGCGGCGTTGCGGTGATGATCGAGGCCGAGCATACCTGCATGTCGCTGCGCGGCGTGGCAAAGCCCGGCGTCTTGACGGTGACGACCCAGTTCACTGGGCCTTTCCGCGACGAGCCATCGGAGCAGGTGCGCTTCATTACGTTGGTGCGCGGGGGACAGCGCTGACCCTCGCGAAATGCGAGGTTTTCCGTGTCAGATAACAACACGCTCTTCGCGGCGCGCGGCTCGGCCGAAGAGGTCGAGAACGGCCGCGCGCTCGCGCCCAAGTTCGACGCCGACGGGCTCGTCACCTGCGTGGCGACCGACGCCGCATCGGGCGAAGTGCTGATGGTCGCGCACATGAACGCCGAGGCCCTGGCCAGAACCATCGCGAGCGGGGAGGCCTGGTACTTCAGCCGCTCGCGCAAGGCGCTCTGGCGCAAGGGCGAGCGCTCCGGCCATACCCAGCGCGTGATCGAGATGCGGGTCGACTGCGACCAGGACGCCATCTGGCTTCGCATTGAGCAGACAGGGCCGGGCGCCTGCCACACCGGCCGGCGCTCCTGCTTCTACCGCGCGGTGCCGCTCGGCAAGACGCCGGACGGCTCGCTGCTGCTCGAACCGCGCGACGCGGAGAAGACGTTCCGCCCAGACGCGGTGTATGGCGGTCCGAAGGAATCCGACTGACACCCAATAGTTGGGCTTAGATCGGATCGTGCCTCGCCACGAACCGATTTCACCTCTCGTGGTGGAGAGCGGTGAAACGGGTTTGCGGCGGCTTCAAGATCAATGCCCTTCGCCGGCCGCCGTCGCACGCGCCAGCACCTGCTGGGCACGCGCGAGATGCGGACGGTCGTACATCACCCCGTCGAGACCGACGACGCCCGCGCCCGGCGCCGCCGCAAACGCCTCCACGATCGCCTTGGCGCGCGCCACCGCCTCCGCGGTCGGCGTGAACACTTCGTTGATGACGGGCACCTGCGCCGGATGGATCGCGAGCTTGCCGCTGAATCCGTCGCGGCGCGCTTCCTCGCACGAGGCGCGCAGCGCCGCCTCGTTGCGGAAATCGATGAACACCGTATCGACCGCCGGCACCTGCGCGGCCGCCGCGGCGACGAGCGTCAGCGACCGCGCCAGCCGATACGGATCGGTGTAGCG
>CAYVBN010000379.1:0-4340 GCA_964449645.1 uncultured Hyphomicrobiales bacterium | reverse complement strand
GTTGAAGTCGTGCGCGATGCCGCCGGCGAGCTGACCGACCGCCTGCATCTTCTGCGACTGCGCGAACTGGTTCTCCAGCATGCGCTGCTCGGTGGTCTCGAGCGCGTAGACGATCGCCGCCTCGTGGTCGCGCTCGGCCTCCTCGACCGCCGTGACGTAGAAGCGGGCGAAGCGCTCGCCGGAACCGGCCAGGGCCGCGTCGACCGGCGCGATGTCGCCCTGCCCGGCCGCCGCCTTGCCGATCGCCACCTCGACCGCGCCGCGGTCGCGCTCGGCGATGGCGCCGAGGATCGAGCGGCCCTCGGTCGAACCGCCGTCGCCCTTGAGTACGCCCTGGAACAGGCGCGCGAACAGCGCATTGGTGCGCACGATCCGCCCGCCCTTATCGACGGTGGCGATCGCCATCGGGGTGTTGTGGAAGAAGCGCACGAAGCGCACCTCGGCGGCGCGCTCGCGATCGACGCTCGCCTCGCGGGCCCGGTTGAGCACGAGCGTGCGCGATGCGCCGGGCGTGCCGTCGGCCGCGAACGCCACCTTGTGATGCAGCCGCACCGGGAGGGTCTTGCCGGTGCGCGTCTTGAAATCGAGGTCGAACACCTCGGTCGCGACGTCGCCCGGCCGGGCCGGCAGCGCGGTCAACAGGGCGGCGCTGTTGCCCGCCACGATATCGCTCAGCTTGAGCCCACCCGAACCGATCTCGGCGAGGTCGTAGTCGAGCCAGGAGGCGAGCGTCGCGTTGATGTAGACGACGTGTCCGGCGGCGTCGGCCGAGAAGAAGCCGGCCGGCGCATGATCGAGATAATCGATCGCGTGCTGGAGCTCCTGGAAGACGTTCTCCTGGCGCTCGCGTTCGCGCGTGATGTCGGAGACGGTCCAGACGGCCGTGCCGCTCTCCTCCCCGCCGGGAAGCGGACGAACGCGAAGCCGCAGCCAGCGCGCCGGCTCGCCGCGCAGCCCGGGAACCCGCACCTCCTCCTGCTGGCGGCGGCCCGCGCGCGCCGCCTTGAGCAGGCGATAGATCGCCTCGGAGACGTCGGGATCGCCGATGAACACGCGCTCGACCGGACGCACGTCGTCGGCCCCGACCGCGTCGACGAGCTGCAGATAGGCCGCATTGGCGTAGAGCACCCGGCCGGTGGCGTCGGTGACGACGATGCCGTCGAAGGCCCCGTCGACCACCGATTGCACCAGCGGCCCCGCCGTTTCCTGCCCGCCGGTGCGCAGGATCCCGGCCGCGGTGGCGAACAGCGAGAACACCCCGATGGTGGCGAGAAAGGCCAGGAGGCCGAGCACATAGGGCTCGGCCCGGCCGCGGCCGAGCAGCATCAGGATGACGGCGGCGCCGACCAGAAGGCAGGCGATGAGCAGAACGAGACCGATGCTGCCCCGGCGCGCGCCGCGACCGACCGCGGCCGGTCGGTGCTGTTCGCTCACGTCCTGCGTCGCCATCACCTGCATCTCGCCGGCCGCGCACGGAATCCGTGCGATTCCTTGCAACTCACTGCCCCACCCCGCGGTGCTTCGCAAGAGCGGACGCCGGAGCCCGATCCGCAAAAGTGGATACCGGCTGCGCGCCGGATCGCGCGCCCACGCCGCGAACCGGCGCATGATCCATTCGGCGAACGGCTTGCACTTTCCCTGCATCATGCGCCCGTGCGCCAGCCCTATCGCGCGACCGCCCGGTTGAGACGCATCACATAGCCGATGACCTCGGCGACGGCCCGGTAGTGCTCGGGCGGAATTTCCTGGTCGACCTCCACGGTGGCGTGCAGCACGCGGGCGAGCGGCGGGTTCTCCACGATCGGCACCGCACTGCGCTGGGCGATCTCGCGAATCTTGAGGGCGATCAGGTCCTGTCCCTTGGCCACGCAGACCGGCGCGGTCATGCCCTTCTCGTACTGCAGGGCGACGGCGAAGTGGGTCGGGTTGGTGATGACGACCGTCGCCTGCGGCACCGCCGCCATCATGCGCTTGCGCATCCGCGTCTGGCGAAGCTGGCGGATCTTGGCCTTGACCTTCGGGTCGCCTTCGGTCTGCCGGAACTCCTCCTTCATCTCGCGCAGCGACATCTTCTGCCGCTCGAACCATTGCCGGTACTGGAACAGGTAGTCGGCGGCCGCCACGATGGCGAGAATCGCGACCACCGCGCCGAGCAATTGCAGCGAGAGCGTCCTGATGAACGGCATGATGGCGACCGGATCGGTCGCGACGAGCCCTTCGAGGCGCCGCCGCTCGGGCCACAACAGGGCGACCAGCACGCTGCCGACGAGCGCGAGCTTCAACAGGCCCTTCACGAAGTTGGCGAGGGCCTGCTTCGAGAACAGGCGCTTCAGGCCCGCCATGGGAGAAATCTTCGAGAACTTCGGCTGCAGCCCCTCGGTCGACCACACGAGCCGGTGCTGGATCAGATTTCCTCCAATCGCCGCAAGCGCGAGCAGCAGAAACGGGATGGCGACGGCGGCGAGCACCTCCGCGCTCAAGCGCCGCGTGAGCCGCATCAGATCGCCGCCGTCGGGCGGAATAGCGTACGCGTTGCCGAGAATGCCCCGGAAGGTGGTGGTGAGGTCGCTGCCCATCGGGCCTGAGAAGGCCATCAGGATGAGCGTGGCGGCGGCGATGATGAACCAGGTGTTCACCTCCTGGCTCTTGACGACATCGCCACGTCTGAGCGCCTCCTCGAGCCGCTTCTGTGTCGGGTCCTCTGTTTTTTCCGTATCGTCGCTGTCTTCGGCCATCGGCTCTCCGGGCCCTCAGGCGTGCGGTGCAAGCTCGTGCAGCACGGCCTGCAGATAGTCGAGGAACGTTCCCATCATGGCGCCGACGACGAACACCAGAATCAGAAAGCCGGCCAGGATCGAGAGCGGCATGCCGACGAAGAAGACCTGCATCTGCGGCATCAGGCGCGAAAGGACGCCGAGGCCGAGATTGAACAGGATGCCGAACACCAGGAACGGCGCGGAAAGCTGCACGCCGATGCGGAATGCGCCGGCGATCGTGCTCGTCGTCAGGCTCGCCATGTCGCCGAGGGGCGGCAGCTCGCCTGGGCGGAACAGCGTGTAGCTGTCGTCGAGCGCCGCGATCACCAGATAGTGCAGATCGGTGGTGAAGATGAGCGTGATGCCCAGGATGGTGAGGAAGTTGCCGACGATCAGCCCTTGCTGACCCTGCTCGGGATCGACCGCGGTGACGAATCCGAGCCCGAGCTGCTGTGCGACGATCGACCCCGTCACCTGCAGGGCCGAGATGGCGAGACGCGCGGCCATGCCGAGCAATGCGCCGATCACGAGCTCGCTGCCGAGCATGGAGAGGACAGGCCCGAGCGTGCGCAGGTCGATCTGATAGGCGGCGCGGTGCAGCGGCAGGAGCAGCGCCGCAAGGATCAGCGCGATCGTGAGGCGCATCCGCACCGGGACGCTGAGCTCGCCGACGCCCGGCAGCAGCATGATCATCGTCCCGATGCGCGCGAACACGAGCAGGAAGGCGGTGGCGAGCGCGGGCAGGAATGAGATGTCGATGTGCATCCGCGTCGGGCCGGCCGCGTCAACCGCCGACGATGCGGGCCGCGACCCGCATCATGTGGCTCTGCAGCGCGTCGGCCATGAACGGCAGCGCGATCAGCATGGCGACGAAGATGGCGAGGATCTTCGGCACGAAGACGAGGGTCATCTCCTGAATCTGCGTGAGCGCCTGGAACAGCGAGATGACGACGCCCACGACCAGTCCGACCAGCATGAGCGGCGCCGAGACGATGACGAGCGTCAGGATGGAATCGCGCGCGACGTCGAGAACTTCGGGTCCTGTCATCTGGCCTCCCGCCTGCTCGTCGCCCGCCCCGTGTAAACTGGCCGGTGTCTCTCTGATTCCGGGGTCCGCATCGGAGTTTTCCGTAAGGTGCTGCGAGCTTCGGTATCGCAACGCTAGATCGGCATGCGCATGATTTCTTCGTAGGCCTGGATGACCTTGTCGCGCACGGAGACGACTGCGTCGATCGCCACTTCGGTCTCCGACACGGCGGTCACCACGTCGACGATGTTGGCCTTGCCGGCGGCCATCGCCTGCGCCTGCGCGTCGGACTTGCGGCCCGCCTCGGTCACCGCCCCGACCACGTCCTTGAGCAGCGCGCCGAAGCTCTGGCCGCTTTCCGTTTCGGAGGCGCCGCCGATCGTCTTCGCCAGCGACGTCGGCGCGTTCGTCAGTCCTGCGAGCTTGGCATAGGCGCCGGCGGCAAGTCCCGGAGTGGGCATCAGTTTCTCCTTCAGCCGCGCAGGATGTCGAGCGTGCGCTGGATCATGCGCCGTGTCGCGGTGATGACGTTGATGTTGGCTTCGTAGGACCGCTGC
>CAYVBN010000378.1:0-1801 GCA_964449645.1 uncultured Hyphomicrobiales bacterium | reverse complement strand
GACGGCGGAGACCGCACTGCGGGTGCGCACGTCGATCCCGGCCTCGCGGAACCCCCGCATCAGGAACGCGACGAGATCCGGATCGAAATGCGCGAGCATGCGTTCGCCCTGCTGCAACACGGTCACCCGGCTGCCCGCGCGCGCCGCGACGTGCGAGAACTCGGCCGCGATGTAGCCGCCGCCGACCATGACGATCCGCTCGGGCATCTGCGCGAGCGTCATGAAGTCCTCGCTGGTGGCCAGGAGCTCGGCGCCCGGGAAGCTCAAGCTCGCCGGCCGCGCGCCGCGCGCGCTCCGGGTGGCGCGGCCGCGCAGGGTGTGACCGTTCACCTCGATGGCATCGCGCCCG
This sequence comes from uncultured Hyphomicrobiales bacterium, assembly GCA_964449645.1. GTDB lineage: Bacteria > Pseudomonadota > Alphaproteobacteria > Rhizobiales > Xanthobacteraceae > CAYVBN01. The sequence goes on along the minus strand of CAYVBN010000378.1, from coordinate 1,452 downwards.
ACAAAGCGCGCGCGGCCGTGCAAGGCGGCGATCCCCTGATCGGCAAAGCGGCGCGCACGATCTTCCGGCACCGGATCGGTGAAGCCGCGCTTGAAGGCGATGAGCTCCCGCCAGTCGAGGCGGACATCGCCGCCGGCGCCGTGGCCGCGCATGCGGCGCACGAGGTCGACCGTTTCGGCGGCGCCGACCAGCACCTTCTTTGGGTCGCAGCCGCGCAGCGCGCAGGTCCCGCCGAACGGGCGATGGTCGACGACCGCCACCGAGCGTCCGCTCTCGCGGACGCGCCCTGCGGCCGTCTGCGCCGCCACCCCGGTGCCGATGATCACGAGATCGAAGGTGTCCATCCGGCGCTCCTGTGCGCGGCCGCGACCCTGGCCGCATTATCGCGCGAGGTATGCCGCGCCGCGGCTTGCTCGATGCAGCGGGGCTCGATATTCAGCGCTCCGAAGCCGCGCTTTGTTCCGCGTCGCGCCGCCGGCGAAACGAATGAGAGAACTTTGCGGTCGGAGGAAATCGGATGGAATCGGAGAGCGTCGCGACGTCTCCCGGCGTCAATCACGACGCCGGGCTGTTGAGCCTGTTCTGGAGCTTTCTCAAGGTCGGGCTCACCGCGTTCGGTGGCAGCACCCAGGCGATGATGCACACCGAGAGCGTCGAGCGGCGCAAATGGCTGGACGACAAGGGCTATCTGTCCGGCTTCACGATTTCGTCGGTCCTGCCGGGCGCCAACCCGGTCAATCTCGCGCTCTACATCGGGCTTCAGGTCCGCGGGGCGCTCGGCGCGACCGTCGCGGTCTGCGGCATGGTCGTACCGGCCTTCTGCGTGATCATGCTGATGGGTTTTCTCTACCGTGAGTTCGGCGACCTGCCGGGGACCCATTTCGTCCTCGGCGGCGTTGCCGCAGCCGGCGTCGGCGCGACCCTCTCGGTCGGCGTCAAGGTCGCCTCCGGTCTCGAGCGCGCGATCACCCCGGCTCTGATCGCGGTTGCGATCTTCGTGATGATCGGGCTGCTGCACTGGCCGATGGTGCCGGTCGTCGCCGTGGCGGTGCCGCTCAGCGTTCTCGCCGCCTACGTGAAGGAGCGCCGGCACAATGGATAATCGGCTGCTCGGGCTCGTCGTTGTCTTCGCGCCGCTCTCGCTGCTCTCGTTCGGCGGTGGTCAGGCGATCGTCGCCGACATCCAGCATCAGACCGTCGACGTGCACGGCTGGCTGTCCAACCGCGAGTTCACCGATCTCTTCGCGCTGTCGCGCGCGGCGCCCGGGCCGAGCACGCTGGTCGCCGCGCTGATCGGTTATCAGGTCGCCGGTTTTCTCGGATCGCTGATCGCCACCCTGGCGATCTACATCCCGTCCTCGGTCGTCGTCTATTTCGCCACCACCTGGTGGCAACGCAACGAAGGCTCGGCCTGGCGCAGCGCCATCGAGCGCGGGCTCGCCCCGGTCGCCG
>CAYVBN010000377.1:0-4748 GCA_964449645.1 uncultured Hyphomicrobiales bacterium | reverse complement strand
CCCATGCTCTCGGCAGCCTTCTGCACTTCGGCGATTTCGGCATCGGTGTCGGTAATGAACTTGTTGACAGCGACCACAGCCGGGACACCGAACTTATTAACGTTCTCGATGTGGCGCTTGAGGTTCTCGCAGCCCTTGACGACGGCTTCGACGTTCTCGGCCTTCAGGTTGTCCTTGGCGACGCCGCCGTGCATCTTCAGCGCCCGGATTGTGGCGACGAGGACCACCGCGTCCGGCGCGAGGCCGGCCTTGCGACACTTGATGTCGAGGAACTTCTCGCCGCCCAGATCGGCGCCGAAGCCGGCTTCGGTGACGACGTAGTCGGCGAGCTTAAGCGCCGTGGTGGTCGCCAGCACCGAGTTGCAGCCGTGCGCGATGTTGGCGAACGGACCGCCGTGGATGAAGGCGGGCGTTCCTTCGAGCGTCTGCACCAGGTTGGGCGCGAGCGCGTTCTTGAGCAGCACCGCCATCGGCCCGTGCGCCTTGAGGTCGCCGGCGCGCACCGGTTTGCGGTCGCGCGTATAGCCGATGATGATGTTGGCAAGACGCGCCTTGAGGTCGTCGAGGTCCTTGGCGAGGCAGAAGATCGCCATGACCTCGGAGGCGACGGTGATGTCGAAGCCGTCCTCGCGCGGGAATCCGTTCGAGACGCCGCCGAGCGAGGACACGATCTGCCGCAGTGAGCGGTCGTTCATGTCGATCGCGCGCCGCCAGGTGATGCGGCGGGCATCGATCCCGAGCGCATTGCCCCAGTAGATGTGGTTGTCGATCAGCGCGGCGAGCAGGTTGTGCGCCGTGCCGATGGCATGGAAGTCGCCGGTGAAGTGCAGGTTGATGTCTTCCATCGGCACGACCTGGGCGTAGCCGCCGCCGGCCGCGCCGCCCTTCATGCCGAAGCAGGGGCCGAGGCTCGGCTCGCGCAGGCAGAGCATCGCCTTCTTGCCGATGTAGTTGAGCGCGTCGGTGAGGCCCACGGTCGTCGTCGTCTTGCCCTCGCCCGCGGTCGTCGGCGAAATGGCCGAGACCAGGATGAGCTTGCCGTTCGGCCGGTTCTTGAGGGAGCTGATGTAGTCCAGCGACACCTTGGCCTTGTAGTGGCCGTAGGGCTCGAGGTTCTCGGGCGCAATGCCGAGGCGTTCGCGGGCGATGTCGAGGATCGGGCGCTTCGTTGCGCTCTGGGCGATCTCGATGTCCGACTTGGGATTGGTGTGCTGAGAGCTGGACGTCTCGGTCTGCGGTTTGATCTGAGGCGAGGCGGGCATTAGAGCACCTTTCGGAGAAGCGGGATCAGACGAGTCTCGTACCGGCCGCGAGGTTCACGTTCGTGGCGAATTCACCGGCGGCGACCTTGCCGCCGTCGGCGGGCTTCACGCGCAGAACCTTGATGCGGCCGTCCGCGCAAGCGACGGTGAATCCGTCCGGCTCGACGGCGACGACCTCGCCCATCTTGCCGCCGATGCCCTTGGGATCGCGCGCCGGCAGCGGCTTCGATTCGAAGATCTGCAGCTTCGCCCCGTTGAGCGTCGTCCATGCGCCCGGCGCCGGATTGCAGCCGCGGATCAGGTTGTGGATCTGCTGCCACGGCTTGCCCCAATCGATGTGGGCGTTGTCGGCCGAGCACCAGCCCTCGTAGGTCGCCTGGCTCTCGTCCTGCTTGGTGCGTCCGGCCTTGCCAGCCTTGACGAGATCGACCGCCTCGAGCATCGCCTCGACGCCCATCGGAAACAGGCGGTCGAAATAGACCGAACCAAGCGAATCGTCGGGGCCGATCGGCGTTTTCTTCTGCAGGAGGATGTCGCCGGTATCGAGACCGTTGTCCGGCCAGAAGATCGAGAGGCCCGTCTCCTTCTCGCCCTTGATGATGGGCCAGTTGATCGAGCTCGGGCCGCGATATTTGGGCAGCAGCGACGGGTGATACTGAATCGACCCGTAGGTCGGAATGCTGAGGAACTCCTCCGGCACGAACAGGGTCACGTAGGCCATGACCTGCAGGTCCGGTTTGAGCGCGCGGAATTCTTCCCACACCTCGGGCTTGCGATAGGACGCCGGCTGATGCACCGGCAATCCCGCCGCCAGCGCCGCTTCCTTCAGCGGGTCGGCCTTCTGGCCGGGCTTCTCCGGCGCCACGAAGACGGCGACCACATCGTCACCGCGCTTGCGCAGCGCCTCGAGCACGGCCTTGCCGAAGGCTTGCTGCCCATGAACCACGATTCGCATGAACGCTTCACTCCCACTCGGTCCGGCCGACGAACGCGGCCTGTTGTCTGTTCACCGCCGCAAAGCTCAGGCGGCCTCGGCCCGTTTCTCCGGAGGAGTGATGGCGCCCGATTCCTTGATCGCGGCCACGTCCTTGTCGGAATAGTTGAGCACCTTCTTGAGGATTTCCTCGGTGTGCTCGCCGAGCAGCGGCGAACGTTTCACCTCACAAGGAGAGTCGGAAAGCTTGACGGGGTTCCCGACGGTCAAATATTTGCCGCGGGTCGGGTGATCGACCTCGACCACCGTGCCGGTCTCGCGCAGCGACGGCTCCTCGGCGATCTCCTTCATCGACAGGATCGGCCCGACCGGAATATCGTGCTTGTTGCAGATCTCCATGACCTCGAACTTGGTCTTGGTCATGGTCCACTGTTCGATCGTGTCGAAGATGGCCCTGAGCCGCGGCAGACGCGCGTTCGGCGTCGCGTAGTCCGGATCGGTCTTCCACTCGGGCTTGCCGATCAGATCGCAGATGGCGCCCCAGACCGGCGCCTGCGTGATGAAGTAGATGTAGGCGTTGGGGTCGGTCTCCCAGCCCTTGCACTTGAGAATCCAGCCCGGCTGTCCGCCGCCGGAATCGTTGCCGGCGCGCGGCGTCGCCTCGCCGAACGGAACGCCTTCGCCGAACTGGCTGTATTCCTTGAGCGGCCCGTGCTTGAGGCGCTGCTGATCGCGCAGCTTCACGCGGCAGAGATTGAGCACGCCGTCCTGCATGGCGGCGAGCACCTTCTGGCCGCGACCGGTGCGCGTGCGCTGATAGAGCGCGGCGACGATGCCGAGCGCGAGATGCAGCCCGGTTCCGCTGTCGCCGATCTGTGCGCCGGTCACGAGCGGCGGGCCGTCACGGAAGCCCGTGGTCGAGGCCGAGCCGCCCGCGCACTGCGCGATGTTCTCGTAGACCTTGCAGTCCTCGTACGGACCTGGACCGAAGCCCTTGACCGAGGCCACGATCATGCGGGGATTGAGCTTGTTGATGTGCTCGAAGGTGAGACCCATGCGGTCGAGCGCGCCGGGCGCGAAGTTCTCGACCAGAACGTCGCAGCATTTGATGAGACGTTCGAGGATCTCCTTGCCCTTCGGATGCTTGCTGTCGATCGTGATCGAGCGCTTGTTGCCGTTGAGCATGGTGAAGTAAAGCGAGTCCGCATTCGGCACGTCGCGCAACTGCCCGCGCGTGATGTCGCCGATGCCGGGGCGTTCCACCTTGATGACGTCCGCGCCCATGTAGGCGAGAAGCTGCGTGCAGGTCGGGCCCGACTGCACGTGCGTGAAATCGAGCACGCGCACGCCTTCGAGCGCCTTGCCGGCCTGCCCCCACGGCTTGGCGCTCGGGCGCGGCAGGCCGTTGCCGTTCTGTTTTGCGGCGGACTTCTTCGCGGCCGGCTTTCTGGCGGCCGGTTTCCTGGCGAGCTTCGGCTTCGCCGCCTTGGCGGGCCGCCTCGCGGCGGCTTTCCTGGCCGCCGGCTTGGAGCGGGCCTTGGCCGTCACCTTCTTCTTGGCCTTCTTCGCCATGACAGTTCTCCCAATTCTCGAATGTCGTCGGTGGACGCACGCTTCACGCCGCATCCGGTCTATTTCTTGCGGATGACGCTCTGCGGATTGAGGTTGCCGATGCGGCCGCTCTCGCTGCCGGCGGCGGGATCGATCACCGCGTTGATGAGAGTCGGCTTGCCGGAATCCATCGCGGCATCGACGGCGCGCTTGAGCTCGTCGGGCGTGGTCGCCTGCATGCCGACGCCGCCGAACGCCTCCATCATCTTGTCGTAACGCGCGCCCTTGACGAACACCATCGGGGCGGGATCCGAACCGCCCGTCGGATTGACGTCGGTGCCGCGGTAGATGCCGTTGTTGTTGAAGACGACGATGCAGACCGGCAGGTTATAACGGCAGATCGTCTCCACTTCCATGCCGGAGAACCCGAACGCGCTGTCGCCCTCGATGGCGAGCACCGGCTTTCCGGTCTCGACCGCAGCGGCGATCGCGAAGCCCATGCCGATGCCCATCACACCCCAGGTACCGACGTCGAGCCGCTTGCGCGGCTTGTAAATGTCGATGACAACGCGCGCGAGATCGAGCGTGTTGGCGCCTTCATTGACCAGGATGGCGTCCGGCCGCTCCTTGACGACGGTGCGCAGCGCGCCGAGCGCGCCGTGGAAGTCCATCGGCGCGGAGTTCTTCATCAGCCGCGGCGCCATTTTGGCGATGTTCTCGTCCTTCTTCGTCTTGACGGAGGCGATCCAGTCGGCCGGCGGCGCCGGCCACTTGGCGTCCATCCCGGCGAGCAGCGCCGCCACGCACGAGCCGATGTCGCCGACGAGCGGCGCGGCGATCTCGACGTTGCTGTCCATCTCCTTGGGATCGATGTCGATCTGGATGAACTTCTTCGATCCGGGCTCGCCCCAGGTCTTGCCCTTGCCGTGCGAGAGCAGCCAGTTGAGGCGTGCGCCGATCAGCATGACGACGTCCGAATCCTTCAGCACCAGCGAGCGCGC
>CAYVBN010000376.1:0-25103 GCA_964449645.1 uncultured Hyphomicrobiales bacterium | reverse complement strand
GCGATCAGCAGCGTGTAACCGTCGGGCTCAGCCAGCGCCGCGCGGGCGGAGCCGACGATTCCGTTTCCGCCCGGACGGTTGTCGATGAAGAACGGCTTGTTGAAACTCTTGGCGAGCCCTGCGGCGATGATCCGCCCGAGCCGGTCGGCCGCACCGCCCGCCGCAAACGGCGCAATCACCCGGACCGGCTTGGACGGCCATTCCTGCGCCCGGACCGGGCCGGCGCAATTGACGAACGCCATGCAGGCGGCTCCCACCCCGACCGCGAGCCACTTCATTTCGATGTCCCCGTGCTGATGGCGGATGGCAAGCGTCGCCTGCCGCCGGCCGGCTCAACCGAGCCGAATGCCGCCCCCCTTGCAGATCTTCATCGGCCACAGGATCGCGCGACCGCTGCGGCGCCCCGCACGCAGGCTATTCCTCCGGGCCGGAATGCCCGGGCGAGGCAGCACCCTGGCTCCGCGCTCACGCTGGTCCCCTCTCCCCTTGATCATTTGTTCTGTCATGCCCGGCCGTGCGCCTTGCCGAGAACGAACTCGTCTTCCCGGCGCGGCCGGAGCGGGCGCGACCATCTGTTGTCGAAAGCATAACATGGATTGCAGCAACGGTTCAGCGTGCCGCGCCTGCGCGAACGTCGCGGCCTCTCGTGCGCAAGGATCCGCGCACGAACGTGGGTCGCGCGTCTGCGCGGTCTCCCGAGCCGGCGCGAGGCCGCTTGTCGCGCCGCGCCGGGCCCGTTAGGGTCCGGGCTCGATTTGAGCTGTTTCGCCAAGCACCTCGGGACTTCGAGTTCGACACATGCACATCTGCGACGGCATCGTAAACGCCATCGGCAACACGCCGCTGATCAAGCTGAAGGGGCCGTCGAAAGCGACCGGATGCACCATCCTCGGCAAGGCCGAATTCATGAATCCCGGCCAGTCGGTGAAGGACCGCGCCGCGCTCTTCATCATCCAGGATGCGGTCGCCAGGGGCGAATTGCGCCCGGGCGGCGTCATCGTCGAAGGCACGGCCGGCAACACCGGCATCGGGCTCGCGCTCGTCGGCAACGCCATGGGCTTTCGCAGCGTGATCGTCATCCCGGAGACGCAGAGCCAGGAGAAGAAGGACATGCTTCGGCTGTGCGGGGCGGAGCTCGTCGAGGTGCCGGCCGTCCCGTACGCCAATCCGAACAACTACGTGAAGCTTTCGGGCCGGCTCGCCGCGCAGCTGGCGAAAAGCGAGCCGAACGGCGCCATCTGGGCCAATCAGTTCGACAATGTCGCGAACCGGAATGGGCATATCGCGACCACCGGCCCGGAGATCTGGACCCAGACCGACGGCAAGGTCGACGGCTTCATCTGCGCGGTCGGAACCGGCGGCACGCTCGCCGGGGTCGCGATCGCCCTCAAGGAGCGCAACCCGAAGATCAGGATCGGCCTCGCCGACCCGATGGGCGCGGCGCTCTACAGCTACTACACGACCGGTGTGCTCAAGGCCGAGGGATCGTCGATCACCGAGGGCATCGGCCAGGGCCGCATCACCAAGAACCTCGAAGGTGCGCCGATCGACGTCGCCTACCAGATCCCCGACGGGGAAGCCGTGCCGATCATCTTCGACCTGCTGCAGCACGAGGGTCTGTGCCTCGGCGGCTCCTCGGGCATCAACATCGCCGGCGCCATCCGGCTCGCGCGCGACCTCGGTCCCGGTCACACCATCGTGACCATCCTGGCCGACTACGGCACGCGCTATCAGTCCAAGCTGTTCGACCCGGCGTTCCTGCGCTCGAAAGGGCTGCCGGTTCCGGAATGGCTCGAGCGCCGCCCCAGCTTCTCCATCCCGTACGAGAAGACGTAAGCGACCGCGCCGGGCCGCAAGGAGGCGTCATGAATCCATCCGTTCCGGCCACCAAGCGCTGGCTGGTCAGCACCGATTGGCTGGCATCGCGTCTCGGTGCCGACGGTCTCGTGGTGCTCGACGGCTCCTATTATCTCCCGGCGCAGAAGCGCGACGCCGAAGGCGAATATCTCGCCGGCCACATCCCGGGCGCGGTCTTCTTCGACATCGAGAAGATCGCCGACCATTCGACATCGCTGCCGCACATGCTGCCGAGCCCCGACGAGTTCGCGCGCGCGGCCGGCGCACTCGGCATCGGTGATGGCGACACGATCGTCGTCTATGACGGCATCGGCCTCATGGGAGCCGCGCGGGTATAGTGGACGCTGCGCACCTTCGGGACGCGTGACGTGTTCGTCCTCGACGGCGGCCTGCCGGCCTGGAAGGCAGAGGGACGCCCGCTCGAAGCGGGCCAGGTCGTGCACGCGCCGCGTACGTTCACGCCGCACTTCGACGCACGCGCGGTCGCAGCTCTTGCCGACGTGCAGGCGGCGAGCACCAACGGCTCCGCGCAGATCGTCGACGCCCGCGCCGCCGACCGCTTCCGCGGCGAGGCGCCCGAGCCGCGACCGGGGCTGCGGTCCGGGCACATCCCGGGCTCGTTCAACGTGCCCTCCTCGACGGTGATCGAGAACGGCCGGCTCGCCGGTCCGGAGAAACTCGCGGCCGCCTTTGCGGCCGGGGGCGTCGATCTCGACAAGCCGGTCATCACGAGCTGTGGCTCCGGCGTGACCGCCGCGATCCTGTGGCTCGCACTCGAAACGCTCGGCAAGCCGCCAGTCGCGCTTTACGACGGCTCCTGGTCCGAATGGGGCGGCCGCCCCGAGCTTCCGGTCGCGACCGGGTCGCGGTGAGGCTCGCGACATACCCAGCACAGGCAGGCTTTCACCTCTCCCCGACGGGGCGAGATGAAATGCGCTCGGATGTTTTGTCGTATCAACGACCGAAGCCGTAGACTTCGCTCCGCTCAACCCACGCCACGATCCGATCAATGCAAAATCTGCCCGAGGAACGCGCGGGTGCGCTCGTGCTGCGGGTTGGTGAAGAACGCCTCCGGCTCGTTGATCTCGACGATCTGCCCGGCATCCATGAACACCATGCGGTTCGCCACCTGACGGGCGAACCCCATTTCGTGGGTGACCACCAGCATGGTCATGCCGTCCATGGCGAGCTCCATGATGGTGTCGAGCACCTCCTTGACCATTTCGGGGTCGAGGGCGGAAGTCGGCTCGTCGAACATCATGAGCTTGGGATTCATGCACAGCGCGCGGGCGATCGCCACGCGCTGCTGCTGTCCGCCGGACAGTTGCGCGGGGTATTTATGCGCCTGCTCGGGAATCCTCACCCGCGCCAGATAATGCATCGCCGTCTCTTCCGCCTCCTTCCGCGGCATCTTGCGCACCCAGATCGGCGCGAGCGTACAATTGTCGAGCACGGTGAGATGCGGGAAGAGATTGAACTGCTGGAACACCATTCCGACCTCGCGCCGGATCTCGTCAATCCGCTTGAGGTCGCGCGTGAGCTCGATCCCGTCGACGACGATCCGACCCTTCTGGTACTCCTCGAGCGCGTTGATGCAGCGGAGCAGCGTCGACTTGCCCGAGCCCGAAGGCCCGCAGATCACGATGCGCTCGCCGCGCTCGACCCGCAGGTTGATGTCGGCCAGCACGCGAAATTGACCGAACCACTTGGAGACGTCGGCGATCTCGACCGCGACGCTGCTGCCGGGCTGCTGCAGATCTGGCGCGGTCTTGTCGGTTCGGTCGCCCATGGTGCTCCTCAGCGTCGCTCGCCGGCGCTCACGCGCCGTTCGAAGCGGCTCGCGTAATCGGACATCAGATAGCAGCAGACCAGGTAGAACAAGGCCGCAAACGCGTAGCCGGTGGCGCTGGTCACCGGCGTCGCCCACTTCGGATCGACGCGCGCCACCTCGATCGTCTTGAGGAAATCGAAAATCCCGACGAAGAACACCAGCGTCGTGTCCTTGAACAGTGCGATATAGCTGTTGACGATGTTGGGGATCGTGGTCTTGAGCGCCTGCGGCAGCACGATGAGCCGCATCATCGGCCAATAGCCGAGCCCGAGTGCCTTCGCGGCTTCGTATTGTCCCTTGGGAACGGCCTGCAGTCCGGCCCGTACGACTTCCGCCATGTAGGCCGAGGAGAACAGCGCCACCCCGACCAGCGCCCGCATCAGCTTGTCGGGCGACCACTGCTCGGGGACGAACAGCGGCAGCATCACGCTCGCCATGAACAGCACGGTGATGAGCGGAACGCCGCGCACGAACTCGATGAAGCTGACGGACAGGACCTTGATCACCGGCAGGCGCGAGCGCCGTCCGAGCGCAAGCACGATGCCGAGCGGAAGCGACACCGCGATGCCGACCGCGGCGACGACGAGCGTGACCAGAAGCCCGCCCCAGGACGCCGTGTCGACCCGCGGCAGGCCCACACCGTAGAGCAGCACGAAGCTCGCGACCGGCAGCACGATGAAGAAGTAGATGGCGCCGAGATCGCGGCGTGGCGCGCGGAACGACAGCAGCCAGACAATTCCGAAGATCAGCAGCCCGAAGAAGATGTCAACGCGCCAGCGCTGGTCGAGCGGATAGGAGCCGTAGATGAAATAGGCGAAGCGGTCGCGCACGAACGCCCAGCACGCACCGACGACGGGCTGCTCGGCGCTCGCCAGGCACGCCTCGCGGTCGTGACCGCTCCAAACGGCGTCGATCAGGAGAAATTTGACGATCGGAACCGCCACCCAGACGATGAGGGCCACCACGAGCACGGTGAGGATCGTGTTCGGAACACTCGAGAACAGATTGGCCCGCAGCCACCCGAGAACGCCGGTGGTCATCGCCGGGGGCGCCGCCGGTGCCGCGAAGGCGGTGCGCACATAGGCTTTGCTGCGGGCCGAAGCGCCGTCCGGCGTAGCGGAAGAGGAGACCGAGCCCACGGCGCCCTCACCTCTCCGCCAGCGCCAGTCTGGCGCTGTACCAGTTCATCAGCAGCGCGGTGATCAGGCTGATCGTCAGATAGACAGCCATGGTGATCGCCACGATCTCGACTGCTTGGCCGGTCTGGTTGAGCACGGTGCCGGTGAAGATCTGGACGAAGTCCGGGTAGCCGATGGCGACCGCAAGCGAGGAATTCTTGGTCAGGTTGAGATACTGATTGGTGAGCGGCGGCACGATCACCCGCATCGCCTGCGGGATGACCACGAGACGGAGCGCAGGCCCCGGCCGCAGCCCGAGCGCATAGGCCGCCTCGCTCTGCCCCTTCGGCACGGACTGGATGCCCGCCCGCACCACCTCGGCGATGAAGGAGGCGGTGTAGGTCACGAGCCCGAACAGCAGCGCGGCGAACTCCGGCAGGATCTCCACGCCGCCCTGCACGTTGAAGCGGCCCCTGCTCGGATACTGGAACTCCATCGGCGCACCGGCGAGCCAGAAGACAAGCGCCGGCAGACCGACGATGAGAACGAGCGACACGGCGACGACGGGCAGGCGCTCCCCGGTGCGCTCCTGGCGCCGGCGCGCCGCGAAGCGGAAGAGCCACGCGCCCAGAATGCCGACGGCGAGCGCGATCAGGACTGCGCCGATCCCCGGTGCGAACACCGGGTGCGGCAGAAACAGGCCGCGGTTGTTGAGATAGCCGCCGGCCAACGTGTAGCTGTCGCGCGGTTCCGGAAGCGCCTTGAGGACCGCGTTGTACCAGAACAGCAATTGCAGCAGCAGCGGGATGTTGCGGATGGTCTCGATGTAGCCGCTGGCGATCCGGGCGACCAGCCAGTTGTGCGACAATCGCGCGATGCCGATCACGAAGCCGAGGATGGTCGCGAACACGATGCCCAGCCCCGAGACCAGCAGCGTATTGAGCAGGCCGACCCAGAATGCGCGCCCATAGGTCGAGCTCTGCGACGAATAGGGGATGAGCGTCTGGCTGATGTCGAAGCCGGCGATGCCGTCCCAGAACCCGAATCCGGTGGCGATGTTGGCGCGGGCGAGATTGTCGGCTGCGTTGCGCACCGCGGCGGCGATCAGAAACGCTACCAGGAGGCAGAGCGCCACCTGGTAGAACAAGCCGCGGATCCGCGGATCGTGCAGCACCGGAATTTTCGGCGCGCCCTCTCTGTCGTGCCTCATCGCACGCTCCGGCTCGCGTCGACCGAGCCTTAGCGGATCGGAGGCGCGTATTGCAGGCCGCCCTTGGTCCACAGGGCGTTGAGACCGCGCGTGATCTTCAGGGGCGAGCCCTGGCCCAGATTGCGCTCGAACACGTCGCCGTAATTGCCGACATGCTTGACGATGCGAAAGGCCCAGTCCTTGGTCAGCCCGAGCTGCTCACCGTAATTGCCCTCGGTGCCGAGCAGCCGCTTGATCTCCGGATTGTCCGACTTGAGCTGCTCGTCGACGTTCGCCTTGGTGACGTTGAGCTCTTCCGCATTGATCAAGGCGAAGTGCACCCATTTGACGATGTCGAACCATTGATCGTCGCCATGCCGGACGAAAGGCGCGAGGGGCTCCTTGGAGATGATTTCCGGCAGGACCATGTGGTCCTCCGGCTTGGCGAGCTTGAGGCGCACGCCGTAGAGAGAGGACGCGTCGGTCGTGAAGGCGTCGCAGCGTCCCGTATCGTAAGCCTGGATCGCCTCGTCGAGCGACGCGAAGGTGACGCTCTTGAGCCGCATCTTGTTGGCGCGGAAATAGTCCGCGAGGTTCACCTCGGTGGTCGTGCCCTGCTGCACGCACACCGAGGCGTCATTGAGCTCAAGCGCGGAGTTGAGCTTGAGCGACTTGCGCACCATGAAGCCCTGGCCGTCGTAGTAGTTGACGGCCGTGGCGTTGAGCCCGAGCTGGGTGTCGCGCGACAGATTCCAGGTCGTGTTGCGGATCAGGACGTCGATGTCGCCGGACTGCAGCGCGGTGAAGCGGTCCTTGGCGGTCAGCGCGATGAACTTGACCTTGCTCGGATCGTTGAAGATCGCCGCCGCGATGGCGCGGCAGTAGTCCGCGTCGAGGCCGGTCCAATGGCCCTGCGCGTCGGGCAGCCCGAAGCCCGGGAGTTGCCCATTGGCCCCGCAATTGAGCATGCCACGCGATTTGACGGTATCGAGGGTCCCGGCGCCCGCCGCCGACGAGAGGAGTCCGATCGCCGCCGCGAGACCAAACGCGACAAGTACACGATACATATTGCAATTAATCCTTGCGGTTCATCGGTGGCCACCGTTCGGCACTTCACTGGCGCCGTCGTCAATGACCAACCGGCTCGAATGTTCCGCGATCCCCGTTGCATCACAGAACGATCGAACATCGAGGTCAAGGGGTTGACGGCCGCACCCGTCCGGCCCATGCCGTCGGGTCACGCAGCGCAGAGACGGCGTTCGTTGCGTTGCGGGCAGATACAGGGATCCGCGGTCATGAACGAAAGCAGCACGGAGCAGCGGCCCGAGCACGGAAACGACCCCGAGACCCGCCTCGTCACCGGCGGACGCGACCCGTTCGCGCATTACGGCTTCGTCAATCCGCCCGTTTACCATGCTTCGACGGTGCTCTTCCGCACCGCGGAAGACTATCTGGCGCATCGCGGCCGCTATCATTACGGCCGGCGCGGGACACCCATATCCGAAGCGCTGTCCGACGCCGTGCGCGAGCTCGAAGGGCCGAAATGTGCGGGCGTCGCCCTGCTCCCCTCCGGGCTCGCGGCGATTTCGGCGGCCTTGCTGGCGCTGCTGCGCAGCGGCGATGACCTGCTGGTCACCGACAACGCCTATCGGCCGACGCGCCAGTTCTGCGACACCATCCTTGCCCGCTACGGCATCACGACGCGCTACTACGATCCGCTGATCGGAGCGGACATTTCGGCGCTGATCCGGCCCAACACCCGCGTCATCTTCGTCGAGAGCCCCGGATCGCTGTCGTTCGAGGTGCAGGACGTGCCGGCAATCGCCGAGGCCGCGCATGCGCGCGGCGCGCTCGTCGTCATGGACAACACATGGGCGAGCCCGCTCTATTTCCGCGCCTTCGACAAGGGCGTCGACGTTTCCGTGCAAGCCGGGACCAAATACATCGGCGGCCATTCCGACGTGATGCTGGGGACGATCTCGGCCAACGCGGCCACCTGGCCGCAGGTCAAGGAGATGGTCGGTTCGCTCGGCCTGTGCGTCGGGCCGGACGACATGTATCTCGGCCTGCGCGGGCTGCGGACCATGGGCGTTCGGCTGGCACGTCATTATGAATCCGGTCTCGCCGTCGCACGCTGGCTCGCGCAGCGTCCGGAGGTTGCGCGCGTGCTCCACCCTGCCCTTGAGCAAGATCCAGGCCATGCGCTGTGGCGGCGCGATTTCTCCGGCGCGTCCGGCCTGTTCGCGATCGTGCTGAAGCCGGTCCGCGAGAAGGCGTTGCACGCCTTCCTCAACGCGTTGACGCTGTTCGGCATGGGCGCGTCCTGGGGCGGCTACGAAAGCCTCGCCATCCCGTTCGATTGCGCCAGCTTCCGGACGGCGACGACCTGGGCACCCGGCGGCCCGACGATCCGCTTCCACATCGGGCTCGAGAGCGTGCCCGATCTGCTCGCCGATCTCGAACGCGGCTTCGCAGCGCTCGCGGCGGCGCGCTGAGTCCTAGAGTGGGATGATTTTTCTCCGAACCGCCGTCCCGCTCTGACTTTTAATCTGAACCTGATCTTTCCCGAAAACCGTTGCCCCTTTTCGGGATCATGCTCCTGTTGGTTTGAGCATGATCTTTCCCGAAAACCGGGATCCACTTTTCGGGATCATGCTCCTGTTGGTTTGAGCATGATCTTTCCCGAAAACCGGCGTCCACCTTTCGGGATCATGCTCTACTGGCTGGTCAAAGCCGCGCCAGGCGCGGACAGCTTGCGCTCGCGCAGCACGAAATAGAGGTTGCGCAGATAAATAAAGACGCCGAACCCCTGCCCCAGGATGAACACCGGGTCTTTCCGGTAGAGCGCATAAATAAAGAGCAGCAGGCCGCCGCCGATCGAGAACAGCCAGAACGCCAGCGGCACGACGCTGCGCCCGGCCCGTTCGGAAGCGATCCACTGCACCAGAAAGCGCATGGTGAACATCGCCTGGGCGAGAAATCCGAGCGCGATCCACCAATCGAGCTGCACCACGAAGACGTCGTGCAGGTAGCTGCCGATCGTGTGTGGCAGATCAGCCAGCATCGCTCTTCACCTCCGAAACCTGCGGCACCCGTGCCCTGCGCCGGATGAGCCACCAGACACCGCCCAAATCGAGAATCCCGACCCAGAGGCGGTCCCACATGCCGTAATTCGAGCGTCCATGCCGGCGCGGGCGGTCCACCACGTCCACATGGGCGATCTCATAGCCTTCGCGCCGCACCAGCGCGGGCAGGAAGCGATGCAGACCGTCGAAATATGGCAGCGATAGGAACACGTCGCGGCGAAACGCCTTGAGCCCGCAACCGGTGTCGCGGGTGCCATCGCGCAGAATCGCGCCGCGCACCGCATTGGCGATCCGCGACTGCAGCCTCTTGAAGCCGCTCGCCTTGCGCCCGACCCGCTGTCCGGCGACGAGCGCAACCTTCGGCGCGCCGCGCTCGAGCGCGTCGACGAGCGCCGGAATGAAGGCGGGATCGTTCTGACCGTCGCCGTCGAGCGTGACCACGAGCGGCGCGCGCGCGGCCGCGACGCCGGAGCGCACCGCGGCCGACTGGCCGCACGAGGCCGTGTGGGTGATGGCGCGGAGCCAGGCATGCTTCGCCATCAGGGCCCGCAGTTCCGTGGCCGTGCCGTCGGTCGATCCGTCATCGACATAGACGATCTCGAAGCGGCGGCCGGCAAGCGCGGCGGCGATCTCCCCGACCAGCGGCACGACGTTCCCGCTCTCGTTCCGCACCGGCACGACGACGGAAACGGCCGGCAGGGCCGTCGCATCCGGGCGCGTGTTCGGGTCGGTCATCGGGTTATCCAGGGCTCGCACGTGATCCGGCGATGCGTAAGGGTTGCCGAAAAGTCATGCGCCGGGTCTTCGCGGCAGGGCCGTTCTTATTGAGCGAACAAAGTCCGGGCAACCTTTTTGAGCCGCGTCCAGGACGGCCCCGGCAGGGGGCGCACGCTGCCGTCGCTGCCGACGTAAAAGGCCAACCGGCGAACCGCGAACCATTCCCGCACCACGACCGCCCCGAAGGCGCCGCAGACCGCGCCGGCGATGACGTCGCTCGAATAATGGGCGGACACGATCACCCGGCTCAGCGCAATGAGGAGCGCATAGGCCCAGAGGATCGGACGGGTGCGCGGCCACAGCGAGCCGATGGCGACGACGGCCGCGAACACCGCCGTGCTGTGGCCGGACGGAAGGCTCGCGTAGTCCGGCCGCCAGGAGAACCATTCGTAGGCGAAAGGCCCCGCCGCCGACGGGCGGACGCGCCCGATCCAGCGCTTGACGATCGATACCGTGAGGCCGGGCACCCCGATGCCGAGAAAGACGTAGCCGGCCCGGACGGCGACCGCGGCAAGCACCGCGCGCGAGATGTGATCGAGCGCCGGCGAAGCCAGGAATGCGAGCGCGATCAGCACGCCACCGGCCGGCACGAGCAGCCAGCTCGAGCGGCCGAAGTCGGTGATCTCGTTGAAGGTGTCGATGACTCCGACCGGCAGGCGCGCGACGGCATCGTATGCCGCCTGATCGAGGAACAGCATCGAGAGCGCGACGACCACGACCGACATGGCGCCCGGGACGAGCAACCGGCGCCAGGCCGCCCGGAAGGCCCGTCGTCCGAGCGACGGGCGTGGCGGCCGGACAACCCTCGCCAGCCCCTCCGTCGCATTGGCAATCACGTAACCCCAACGCGACTTCGACAAATGCGACCTGTTCTCGCCTGCGCTTCCGGTCGTGCTCAAGGGGTCCTCTCGGCACGGAAGATCGCGACGGAAATCTTCCGGCCACCGCTGATGTTATATCCGTCGACCCGCGAGGCGAGCGCATAGCGCAATCCGATCGCATCGGCACGCTGCGCGAACGAGCGCTCCTGTCCCCTCTCCACGAAGGCGAAGCGGCAGCCGCCCTGACGCAGGAAATCGGCCGCGCCGGCCCCGTCGGTGTGGCGCAGATCGGTGCCGATCAGGAAGACGAGGCTGGGCTCGTGATAGCCGGCCGTGGCGACGGCCGGATTTGGGCAATCGACCCCCTGCATCTCGCTCGCCAGTTCCACCGCCGGAAACAGCATCGGCAGCGCCGGGAACGTCGCCCCGTAGAACGTCATGGAGACGAAAATGGCCGCAATCGAGGCGCGCGCCAGCGAGGGCTCCGCGCCGTCGATACGGTAGAGCCACGAGGCGAGCAGCCCGAAGATGATCGCCCCGGCGGCGAACGGCCACGCGAGCAGCCCGAGCTGACGTCCGATGGCGATATGCGCGACGATCGCGGCGAGCGCGAGCGCGGCGCTGACGGCGAACCAGAACCCGGTCCCCAGCTCGAGCCAGCGCCGCCGCGTGAGTGCCTGACTGTCGACGACGCCGCCGATCAGGATGGCGATCGCCGGATAGAGCGGCAGCACGTAGTGCGGAAGCTTGGTGGCGACGATCTCGAACACGATCCAGGACGGGATCAGCCATGCGAGCAGAAAGCGCGCGCCCGGCTCGCGCCGCGCGTTCCACACCGGCAACGCCGCGAGGCCCGCGAGGACCGAGCCCGGCCAGAACGTCGCCCAGAACATCACGAAATAGGAACCGGGAGGCGCGCCGTGCGACTCCTGTCCGCTCACCACCTTGGCGAACAGATCCTGGCCGACGGAATCGGTGAGGAAGCTTTCGCCGCTGCGCAGCAGGATGGCGACGAACCACGGCAGGACCAGCAGCAGCACCCATAGCACGCCGGCGAGCGGGCGCAGGCGCAGCAGCCACCGCGCGTTGCGGTCGGCGATCGCGAGCGCGGCCGCCGCGAGCGCCACGAACATCAGGATCAGCGGACCCTTCAGCAGAAGGCCGCCGGCGATCGCCGTCCAGAAAATGGCCGGAAGCGTCCAGCCGCCGCCCTTCTCGGTCTTTGCTTCGAGACCGGCGAGATAGATGCGGCCGAGCGCCCCCATCGCGGCCGCGGACGTCAGCAGCAGCATGGCGTCCGTCTTGGCGAGCCGAGCCTCGACGCCAAGCAGCACGCAGGTGGCAAGCATCATCCCGGCGAGCAGCGCGGCGCGGCGCGACACGAAGGCGAGCGCCGTCCAGTAGGTGAGCAGCACCGCGCCGACCGCGCCGAGCAGCGAGGGAATGCGGTAGAGCCAGATGCGCGTGCGCGCCTCGGACACGCCGACCGCTTCGGCGGTCTTCACCACGGCGGCCTGCAACCAGTAGATGCCGACCGGCTTCTTGTAGCGGCTCTCGTCCTGGAAGCGGATGTCGACATAGTCGCCCGTCTCGATCATCTGCTTGGTCGCCTGCGCGAACCGCGCCTCGTCGCGATCGACCGGCGGAATCTGGAAGAAGCCCGGCAGGAACGACGCGAGCGAGAGCACGATCAGCAGCGCGACCGCGCGTGCATGCGAGGCGGTCGCCATGTCGAGAATGGCGCGCAATCCGGGCGCCGGCAGAATGTGCCGCGGCTCTTGATGCGTCGTGACCGCCATGGATCCCATCCCCGAAAGCGGGCGGACAATAGTGAAAAGCTTATCGGTGCGGAAGCCGCGCGGCTGTGGCGCATCCCCGCTGTTCACCGCGTCGGCAGCAGCCTTTCCTCGCCGTTTTCTTCGATTTCGCGGCCTTGCGGGGGCCATCGACGGTATGTCGATGGCGCACATGCGGGCTCGGGGCGTGCGCGGACCATACCCGGTCTCGCTGCATCGAACCGAGGCGTCGATGGCGAAAACCTCGGTGGCGACGGGGTTTATGCGCTGTCTGCCGGGCCGGGTGCCATCATCCCGTAACGACCCGGCCGAGCGCAGACGCCGGACACGGAAACGGATGTTGCCGAGATACTACGCAGCCGCAGAAATCGACGCGCACCAACAGCACAACAGACTGCTCTCGCGCATCCGGAGTGCAAAACAACGCGGAGCAACCCGGAGTACGCTGCGAACCGCCGCGCTCCGGCTGGAGAGAGAAACCCCGCTGGATCACGGGGAGTGTCGCAAGGACTCCGCGCATGCCCACCACATCGATGACCACGGCCGCCGCGGCCTTTCTCGAAAGCGGCTACGGCATCATCCCGGCGTTCCTGGAGCCTCACGAGCTCGCCTGTCTGGGCGCGCAGGTGGAGCGGATGCTCTCGCAGCCGCGCCACCCCGGCATGAACCGTCCCGGCAACGATCTCGTCCCGCTGCGCTGGGACAACGACATTGTCGCGCACATTCTCAGGTCTCCTCGCCGCCTGCAGCTTCTCGCCGAAATGCTGGCGCCCGCGGACCTCAAATGGCTCTCTGGTTACGTCTCGACGAAGCCGCCGCGCAGCGCCGCGCTCTACTGGCACCAGGACTGGTGGTGCTGGGATCACCCGATCAGTTTCCGCCGCGCCGCCACTCAGGTCGCTGTGCTGTGCTATCTGTCGCACACGAGCACCCATAACGGGGCGCTGCGTGTCCTGCCCGGATCGCATCACATGAGCGCGCCTGTCCACCGGCTTCTGCCGGAGCCGCACGCGGAGGGCGCGAACGAGCTTCGCCCCGAGCATCCGGCGCTGGCCGATCTTCCCGGCCAGGTGACGCTCTCGCTGCGGGCCGGCGACGCGGTCGCGATCGACTATCGGCTGCTCCACGGGACACACGCGAACGAGTCACCGGCCAGGCGGGATTGCATCCTGCTGTCCTTCGTTCCGAACTGGAGCAGCCTGCCGCCGGACGTGAAGGCCCATCTCATCGCTCACCCGGCCTTGCCCGGGGAAGCCGAAGCGGCGCAACGACGGGCAAGCCGCTATGCGGACCTTCTGCCGACATTCGACGGACCTCCGGCGAGCCTCCCGCTCAACCGCATGCCTCCGGCGGAATTTGCGGTTCGGATCGACGCCGATCGCATCGATGATGCCGAATTCCCGCGCGCACCGACGACGCACGCACGTCGCAGCAGCGTCTCGGCTTGAAGCAGATCTTCGTTCACCCCGAAGCGGCGGCGAAGCGCGTCTTGCAGACACCGGCGCCTGCGAACAAACGGTGGCGAAAAGTTGCAACTCGGCAGTCCAGTTGCAACTTCGCGATTTGCTAAGTCATTGAAATCTGGCGACCCCGGGAGGATTCGAACCTCCGACCAACAGCTTAGAAGGCTGCTGCTCTATCCAACTGAGCTACGGGGCCGTGCCGGCACTCCGGCTAAAACGTATTGCCGTTCTACGCCGGATCGCGGCCGATCCGGATATATGCCGGATGTATAGCATGCGCGGGGTAAAGGAAAATTCCTTCGGCGCCATCGCGCGATAGGTCCGGAACAGCCCCTCAGAGCCGGCGTTAGCCTGAGCGGGCGGAGCACCGGAGTGCTCGACATGAAACGATCATCGATCCTCGCAATCGGAGCCGCATTGGCGCTCGGCCTCTCGACGGCGGCATGGGCGCAAGGCGGTGGAGGCGGCGGCGGTGGGGGAGCAGGCGGCGGAGCCGGCGCAGGTGGCGGCGGAGCCGCGGCTGGCTCCGGAAGCACCGGCGCCGGCGGCAGCCCCGGCAGCAGTTCGGGATCGGCCACGACGGGCGGCACCAACCAATCCGGTTCGTCGACGACCGGCAGCGGCGTTCCGACGACGCCAAACCCGCCCCGCGGAACGTTGCGTCAGGGGACAGAGAACCCGCCGCTGAAGCGGCCGGGCACGCTCGGCAACGGCGCTTCGCCGTCAGGAACGATGCAAGGTCGCTGACAGGATCGCGAGAGGATGGGCCGCGCGTCACGAGCATCGCGTGATCTCCCCCGATCTCTCGGGCGCGTCATGCGGCCTCTCGTAAGCGCAGGCCGTCTCCACTGCACCAAAGAAAAAGCCCCGGCTGTGGGGGCAGCCGGGGCCTACTCGCGGACGGCAGGGCTGGGGGGCTGGGGGAAGCCGTCCGGTCGGACCATCAACGAACATCACCCCCGCCCGGTTCCGGTCCGCGCGAAAAATCAGACACGCCGATGTGCAAAAGAAATCTTGTTGCGCTTCGGCCGCCGCGCGTGACGCGAAAATTCCGTCACACCGCGCGTATCGGCAACGCTGTGACTTGCATCAGGGAAATTCCACCGCGCGCGCTTGCGGCACCACGTCGTGGTCGTAAAGCTGTCGCCGAAATGCCGCATGCGCGGCAAGCTCGGCGTCGCGCGTGGCGAGATCGGTGCAGATCGAATCGTATCGCAGCCCGTTCTCGCGCGCGCCGCGCTGCACCTGTGCCACGCGCTCGCGCCGCAGGCGTTCGTAGGCCAGCAGCGCCGCCGGCGCGCTCGCGCGATCCGCACGCGCGAGAATCGTCGCGAGCGCCATTCCGTCCTCGATCGCCTGATTGGCCCCCTGCCCCAAATGCGGAAGCATCGGGTGCGCCGCGTCGCCGAGCAGTGTCAGGCGCCCGCGCGTCCAGGTCGGCAGCGGCTCCCGATCGTAGAGCGCCCAGCGGAAGGTGGCCTGCACGTCTTTGAGCAACGACCCGATGCGCGGATCCCATCCGGCGAACTCTCCCCGCAGCACGTCGGGATCGCCGGGCGCCGACCACGACTCCTTCATCTCGGCGTCGGCGGGCACGAAGCCGACGAAATTGATGAGCTTGCCGGCGCGAACCGGAAACGTGAGGAAGTGCCTGCCCTGGCCGAGCCACATCTGCCAGCGCTCCATCGGCCAATCCGGAACGCGTTCGTGCGCCACGAGCCCCCGGTAGGCGATCGACCCCGAGAACACCGGACGGGAGGGCGGGAAGACATAGGGGCGAAGCTCGGAATGGATGCCGTCGGCCCCCACCACGACGTCGGCTTCGGCGACCGCGCCGTTCGCGAACGAGACCCGGGCCCTGTCGCCGGCATCTTCGAACCCCGTGCAGCGATGGCCGGTGTGCACGACGCCGGCCGGCAGGGCCGCGGCGAGAAAGTCGACGAGATCGGCGCGGTGCATGCCGAAAGTCGCGTTCCAGCCGGCGGTGTCCGTCACCTGGACAGCGGCAATCGGCGTTCCGTCGTCGCGGAAATATCTCGATTCTGAGCCGACCCGCGCGCCCCATTTCTCGACCGCAGCGCCCAGCCCCACGCGCTCGAGCTGTCGCACGCTGTTCGGCGTCAGAAAGACCCCTGCCCCGATCTCCCCCAACATCGGCGCCTGCTCGTAGACGCGCACCTGCATGCCGTGCGCGATCAGGGCATTCGCCGCGAAGAGGCCGCCAATTCCACCTCCGACCAGGACGATTTCAGGCCGTTTCTCCACCGTCATGCTCTCCTTCGCCTCGACACGCGTTCAAGCGTCCCGGTCGGCGAAGCCGAAAATGCTTCGGAGACCGGCCTGTTTCAAGCTACCCTATACGCGACATGCCATGCTGCCAGCCGCGCGCGAAGACGCGGATGGAAACGGGGAGGAATTTGTATGCGCCAATTACGTATGGGCCAACTGCTCCGAAGAGCCTGCGTGCTCGGCCGGTGGACCGTCGCGTTCGCCATTGGCGTAGGCGTTCTGCAATGGCTCGACAATCCGGCCCGGGCAGACGGCTATCCCGACCGCACGGTGAAGATCATCGTGCCGTTCCCGGCGGGCGGCACGGCGGATGCGGTGCCGCGGGTCGTGGCCGACTGGCTGTCCCGCAAATGGGGACAAGCGGTCGTCATCGAGAACCACACCGGCGCGGCCGGGAATATCGGCGCCGAACTCGTCTACCGGGCGACGCCGGACGGCTACACGCTCTTGTCGGCGCCCCCGCCGCCGCTGGTCATCAATCAGAGCCTCTACCCGAAGCTCGCCTTCGACCCGAACAAGTTCGAGCCGATCGTCATCATGGGGGCCGTGCCGAACGGCCTTTTCGTCAACCCGAACAAGCTCGCCGCGACCAATGTTCCGGATCTCATCGCCTATCTCAAGCAGAACCCCGGCAAGGTGACCTCCGCCACGCAAGGCAACGGCACGACGTCGCATCTCACCTCCGAGATGTTTCAGATGATGGCGAAGGTGAAGTTGCAGCACATCCCCTACCGGGGCTCCGCTCCGGCGCTGCAGGGGCTTGTCGCCGGCGAGGTCGACCTGATGTTTGACAATCTCGGCGTCTCGCTGCCCCTGGTGCGTGCGGGAAAGTTGCGCCTCCTCGCGGTCGCCTCGCCCAAGCGCCTTCCGGAGCTCCCTGACGTGCCCACGCTGGCTGAGACCTTGCCGGGCTTCGAGGCCATTGCCTGGTACGGCATCGTCGCGCCGCCGGGGACGCCCAAGGACATCATCGCCAAGATCAATGCCGACGTGAACGAAGCGTTGCGCGACCCCACCCTTCAAGACCGGCTCAAGAAGCTCTCCGCGGACATCACCGGCGGCTCGGTCGAGCAGACGTCCAAATATATGAAGGAAGAAGTCGAGCGCTGGGGCGGCGTCATCAAGGCGGCGAACATCAAGCTGCAATAGCTGTGTCCAATTTTCTCGTGCGTTCGCGGCGGCAGAATTGCGTCCCAGATCCGCGTCACCTGCGCTTCTTTCCCCTTGCCCGCCCTCTCGGGCTGCGGCAGATTTTCGCATCGGGAATAAGAACGCGCGGCCGTTGTTCGGACCGCGCCGTGGTCCCAAGGGAGGGTCTCATGACGACATCAGGCTGGTACTCCGGCGTGGCGGCGATTGCGCTCGCGACGGTCTTGAGCGTGGCGATGCCTGCGCGAGCTCAGCAGGCCGGTCAGGCGGGGCCGGCCGCGGAGGTCAGGATCGACAACGATGACATCGGCGGCGTGGTCAAATCGCCGGACGGCAAGCCCGAAGCCGGCGTCTGGGTGATCGCCGAGACGACCGAACTGCCGACCAAGTATGCCAAGATCGTCGTCACCGACGACCAGGGCCGCTACCTCATTCCGGACCTTCCGACCGCCGATTATCAGGTCTGGGTGCGCGGCTACGGCCTGGTGGACTCGCCCAAGATGCGCGCCAAGCCGGGACAGCACCTCAATTTCACCTCGGTGCCGGCGCCGGACGAGGCTTCGGCCGCGCACTATTATCCGGCGATCTACTGGTTCACGATGCTGAAGATCCCGCCGGAAAAGGATTTCGGCGGCTCGACCGACATCCCCAAGGAGAAGACGCAGGACGATTGGCTGAAGCAGATGAACAACGTCGACTGCGTCGGCTGTCATCAGCTCGGCCAGGAATCGACGCGCACGATCCCGGCGGCGTTCGGGCACTTCAATTCCGGTGAAGAAGCGTGGATGCGACGCATCCAGTCCGGCCAGACCGGCGCGTTCATGACCAACCGCATCGCCGGTCAATGGGCCGGCGTGCCGTTCAAATATTTCGGCGATTGGACCGATCGCGTGGCCAAGGGCGAATTGCCCAAGAACAAGCCGCCGCGGCCGGAAGGCGTCGAGCGCAACGTCGTCGTCACGTCGTGGGAATGGGGCGCGCCGAACACGTATCTGCACGACCTGATCTCGTCCGATCGGCGCAACCCCACCGTCAACGCCTACGGGCCGCTGTTCGGGTCGCCCGAATATTCGACCGACACGATCCCGATCCTCGATCCGAAAGCCAATAAGGTCTCCTACTTCAAGCTGCCGGTGCGCGATCCGAGCATGCCGGAGTCGCTCGGTCCTCCGTTCGACGCCAGCGCGAGCCCCACCGTCAACGAGCCGTCCGCCTATTGGGGCGACCAGAAGAACTGGGATTCGCGCGCCAACAATCACAACTCGATGTTCGACAAAAAAGGCCGGCTCTGGCTCGCCGCTTCGATCCGCGGCCACGACAACCCGGCCTTCTGCAAGAAGGGCTCCGACCATCCGTCGGCCAAGATCTTCCCGCTCGACAAGAGCCCGCGCCAGGCGGCGATGCTCGACCCGAAGACGATGAAGTACACCTTCATCGATCTCTGTTTCGGCACGCATCACCCGCAGTTCGGCTACGATGCCGACGATACGCTCTGGTTCAGTGGCACCGGCCAGGTGGCCGGCTGGCTCGACACCAAGGTGTTCGACGAGACGGGCGACGCCGCGAAGGCGCAGGGCTGGATGCCGTTCATCCTCGACACCAACGGCAACGGCAAGCGTGACGACTTCGTCGAGCCGAACCAGCCGAACGATCCAACCAAGGACAAACGCTTCAATCCAGGCTCGGGCCCCTATGCGGTGATGCCCAACCCGGCCGACGGTTCGATCTGGTACACCGTCGGTGTTTTCGCCGGACGGCCGGGCTTCCTGCGCTACGATCCGAAGACCCAGTTATCGGAATTCTACCACATGCCGAAGCCGGGCTTCGGCGTTCGCGGCGGCGACATCGACAGCAAAGGCGTCGTCTGGGGCTCGGGCTCGAGCGGCCATCTGGTCAGCTTCGACCGGAGCAAGTGCAAGGGCCCGCTCAACGGTCCGACGGCGACCGGCGATCACTGCCCCGAGGGCTGGTCGTTCTACAAATATCCGGGGCCGGGCTTCGAAGGCTTCCCCAACACCAGCGCCGAGGCGAGCTATTACACCTGGGTCGACCAGCACAATGCGGTCGGCCTCGGCAACGACGTTCCCATCTCGACCGCCAATCTCAACGACGGCTTCGCCGCACTCGTGAACGGCAAGATGGTGATGCTTCGCATTCCTTATCCGATGGGCTTTTACGCCAAGGGCCTCGACGCGCGGATCGACGATCCGAACGGCGGCTGGAAAGGCCGGGGCCTGTGGAGCACCAACGGCGACCGCACGCCGTGGCTGATGGAGACCGGCAAAGGCTCACGCCCGCGCGCGGTGCACATCCAGATCCGACCCAACCCGCTCGCGGATTGAGGGATCGCCCCGACAGCCATAAGCCCGGCGCTGCGAACGCAGCGTCGGGCGCTTCGTTCATTTGAGAGCCGAGACCGCAGGGCGCATTCGCCAAGGGCGCAACGCGCCGCCCTTGGCCCAGGCGGGATGAAAGGCGGAATACGCTCGCGCTATTCCGCCCTACCCCATGAAAAACAACGCCCGGCACCGCGAGCGTGCTTGTGGATTAGCTCAAGCGGATTGAGCTCAGCCTGATCCGTGTCCCAGATCTGCAGCGCGGGGCAAATTCCGGACATCGAGAACAACCAGTTACAAGCTCAAACCACGCCGAGCGCCCGCATCGCCTCCGCGACGCGGATGAAGCCCGCAATATTCGCGCCGAGCACATAATTGCCGGGAGAGCCGTATTCTTCCGCCGTTTCGGCGCAGCGGTCGTGAATGCCGTGCATGATGGCGGCGAGCCGCTCCTCGGTGGCTTCGAAGGTCCAGGAATCGCGCGAGGCGTTCTGCTGCATCTCGAGCGCGCTCGTCGCCACGCCGCCGGCGTTGGTCGCTTTGCCCGGCCCGAACAGAGTGCCGCTTTCCAGGAACAAGCGGACCGCTTCCGGCGTGCAAGGCATGTTGGCGCCTTCGCCGACGGCCAGCACGCCGTTCTTCACCAGCGTGCGTGCGTCCTGACCCGTCAATTCGTTCTGCGTCGCGGACGGCATGGCGATGTCGCACGGGACATCCCAGATTCGCCCCTGGGCGACGTAGACGGCGTTCGGGCCGCGCAGACGGGCATAGTCGGCGATCCTGCCGCGCCTAACCTCCTTCACCTCCTTGAGGAGCGCGAGATCGATGCCGGCTTCGTCGACGACATAGCCGTTCGAATCGGAGCACGCGATGACTCTGCCGCCGAGCTCCGTCACTTTCTCAACCGTATAGATCGCGACATTCCCGGCGCCGGAGACGATGACTTTCTTACCATCCAAATCCTGATTGCGGGTGCGCAACATCCTTTCCATGAAATAAACCGCGCCATAACCGGTCGCCTCGGTGCGCACCTGCGAGCCGCCCCAGGTGAGTCCCTTTCCCGTGAGAACGCCGGATTCGTATCGGTTGGTGATCCGCTTGTACTGCCCGAACATGAAGCCGATCTCACGCTGGCCGACACCGATGTCCCCCGCCGGCACGTCGGTGAATTCGCCGAGGTGACGGTTGAGCTCGGTCATGAAGGACTGACAGAATCGCATGATCTCGCCGGCGGACCGTCCTTTCGGGTCGAAGTCGGAGCCGCCCTTGCCGCCGCCGATCGGCATGCCGGTCAAGGCATTCTTGAAGACCTGCTCGAAGCCGAGGAATTTGACGGTGCCGAGAAGCACGCTCGGATGAAACCGCAAGCCGCCCTTATAGGGACCCAGCGCCGAATTGAACTGGACTCGAAAGCCGCGGTTGATCTGCACCTGGCCTTTATCGTCGACCCACGGCACACGAAAGATGATCTGACGTTCGGGTTCGCAGATGCGCTCGATCAAGGCGTCTTCGGCGTAACTCGGATGTTTGGTGATCACGGCGCCGAGGCTGTCGAGAACCTCACGCACGGCTTGATGAAACTCATCTTCTCCGGGATTGCGGCGCAAGACATCGACAAAAATAGGCTCAAGCTTCTCGTCCAACATCAGCTTTCTCGTCGGCTACTGGGAATCGGCCGCACGCGATGGATGGCATCGGTCGTGCAGTGCCTTGGGGGGTGGATGCAGCACAGTAGCCGAGGGCCGTGGAGGCCGGAAGAGAAGTTTGTGACAGAAGGTGCCGCGGATTTCCGGAATCCGGCCAAGCGCAAGGCGCCTCGATCGGGGCCCTGTAACGCATTACGCCCGGCGTGCGGAACGCCGGGCGTCTCGTTTCAAGCTTACGTTGTTGCTTTACGCCTGCTGGATGGCCGACAGCAACCAATCGCCGCCGCGCGCACGCATGAAGGTCCAGAGCTCCGTCGCTTCCTGCGGCGCGTTGCTGCCCTCGACCAGGCGCCCGGTCGCACGCTCGACCAGGCGGTCGACGAGCGAGAAGCGCATCGCGACGGTGGCGTAATCCACCCCGCCCTCCCGCCACGATTCGGCGAGATCGCCCTGTAGCAGCTTGACGTCGGAAATCTGGTTGACGACGCCGCGGCTCGCGTTCTGCGACAGCTCCTCGGAGAAATACGACAGCATCTCCGGCGTGACGTGGGCGCGCAGCGCGTTGAGGTCTTCCGCCGCGTAGGCGCGCTGGATGTCGCCGAGCAGCCGCTCGAACGTGTCGAAATCCGCAGCGGTCAGCCCGGCCGTGCCGCGCGCCGCCGATGCAGATCCGCCGGCCCCGCTCGCGTCAGGGCCGCGTCCGTTCGCACCGATGTCGCGCAACATGGGGCCGCCCGCGAAAGCGGGCTGGTTGCGCCGCTGCCACCACGCCCACACGAGGCGGGCGACCACGACCACCAGTCCGATCTGAATGAGCAATCCGATCAGCGAGGCGAAACCGCCGAGACCGCCGAACAGGCCGTGACCGAACAGAAGGCCGAACAGGCCGGCGCCGAGGAATCCCGCGGCAAGCCCGCCGAGCAGGCCCGGCCGCCCGAACAGCCCGCCCGAGGAAGCCGTCGAGGGCGTCCTGACATTGGGCGAACTCGGCTGCGTGATGGACCGCTGGATGGGCGATGCGCTCGGCGCCGTGCGGGTCGAAGGCGGCGCCGAGAACGTGCGCGCACCGCGGCTGCCGAAGCTCGCGCCCCCGCCGGCGCGCGCGTCGGCCTCGCCTACCAGAAACGCGAGCGCGGCGACGACGGAGAGCACCGCCGCGGAGGCACGAAGAATGCGAAGCATGGATGGTCTCCTTACCCCTGTCTGGGCTTGGCTCATGTTGGTATCGCAGGTCCCCATTGTAAGGGGGTCCCGGGCGGCCGAATCCGGGTGCTGGGCGTGACGATCCGCCCCTGCGGGCGTGACCCCTGTCCTGTTCGCGCTGAAGTTGTCTCCGGGTTTCGCCCCCCTTGCGGCGGACGATCGGAATTGCCGACGGCCTCGACCTCTGAAGTCGGCATCTTTCACTTGTAGCCACATCGCGTCGCTCCGCAGACGCGGCAGAACGCCGCCGGACGGACGTGCACCGTTCCCCTCCCGCATAGTCCCTTCCCAAAGCCCGTGGTCTTCTTCATCGTCGCCTCGCCACCCGAGGGGCTCGCGGCGTGCGCCGACAGCAGATCGAGCCGGCAACGTCACCGGGTGGCGGCATGACGGGAATGGCAAACGGCCATTTATTGCGTTGATACCGATGTGTGGGGAAACAAGAAGCGGTGCATGTCCATGGCAGATCCCTCGCCTTCAATCCATCGCGCAGCGGCTGGAGGTTATGCGTCGAGCGCCGATCTCTACACACGCGGACGGCCTGAATATCCCGAGGAAATATTGGCATGGTTGCGTAACAGCCTTGCTTTGCAGTCCGGGCAGGTGGCGGTCGATCTCGGTGCGGGCTCCGGCAAGTTCACCGGCTATCTGCTGCGCACCGGTGCGTCGGTGGTTGCGGTGGAACCGGTGCCGCAGATGCTGGAGAAGCTGGCTCTGGTATGGCCCGATGTCACCAGACATCAGGGCACGGCAGAAGCCATTCCTCTTCCCGATGGTTCGGTTGACGCCGTGGTCTGCGCGCAAGCATTCCACTGGTTCGCAAATGCCGCCGCGCTGACGGAGATTCATCGCGTGCTGAAACCGGGCGGCTGTCTCGGACTGATCTGGAACGTGCGCGATGCGAGTGTCGGATGGGTCAAACAGCTAAACGCGATCTTTGATCGCTACGAAGATGATACTCCACGCTACGCCAACGGCGATTGGGCACGGCCATTTCCGTTTGCCGGCTTCGGGCCGATGCGAACGGCGCATTTCCGTCACGGCCACACTGGCCCCGCGGACGACGTCATCGTTAACCGGGTGCGCTCCACGAGCTTCATTGCGGCGCTGCCGGCTGACGAACAAGCCAAGGTGGTTGCCGAGGTCCGCTCCTTGATCGACGCGACACCGGAGCTGAAGGGCCGCGACCTCGTCACGATGCCCTATGTGACAGACGCTTATGGCATGGCCAAAGTTGAAAGCTGATCGCGCGCGCTGTCGCAAGTTTTCCGAGTTTTACGAGGACATCGGCACACCCTGCTCATTGCGCCGGCCGCGCCCCTGATCGCGCCCGGATGTCCGACGCGAGCCGCCGCCTGGAAGCGCTCCTCCCCGGCCGACCAGGATCGCGGCAGCGAGCTTCGGCGCGACCCTGGCGCGACCGGCACGTGAACCAGCCCGGCGGAGGCGGTATGGGGCGTCGCGGCGAATGAACCTGCGGGAGACGCGGGAGTTCCTTCGACAGGTCGGTCCGAGAGGCGGTACGGCCAGGAACATTCCTGGCCGCACCGCGTTGTCCTGCGGCATTTTTCGCCGACCGGACCGAACGAGCCGCCCGCTTCATGCAGGAATCGGATCCGCGTTCACCATCTGCAGATTTCCAACCCGCATCGGTTCCGGCCCTGGGCTGGGGAGAATTCTCCTACGCGCCGCCGAGGAGCCGTTCAGGCGCCCGCAGGACGCGCCGCCATCCGGTCATCGCCGCACTTCTCTGTTCCGTGCTCCTGAGCGCCTGTTCGGGGTGGCAATCGGCACTCGATCCGCGCGGACCCGAGGCGCAAAAGCTGGCGGACCTTTTCTGGGTCTTCTTCGGCATCTCCGTCGTCGTCTGGCTCCTCGTCACGGCCGCCCTCGTCTGGGCGATCGTGCGACGCCGCCCGCAGCGACCGGACCCGCTTGCGAGCGACGAGGCCCGCGAGCGGCGCATCGGCCGCGTCATCGCCGGCTGTGTGGCCGCGACCGGCGCGGTGGTGATCGCGCTCACCATCCTGAGCTACTTCGCCCAGCAGGGTCTCTCGGCCACGCTCGGCAACGCGCTCACTATCAGCGTGGCCGGACATCAATGGTGGTGGGAGGTCCGCTACGACGATCCGGAGCCGGGCCGGGTTTTCCTGACGGCGAACGAGATCCACGTTCCGATCGGCCAGCCGGTCGTCGTGAAGCTCGAGACGCGCGACGTGATCCACAGCTTCTGGATTCCGAGCCTCGCCGGCAAGATGGACCAGATCAACAATCATCCCAACGCGCTGCAGTTCACCGCGTCGCGCGCGGGCGTCTATCGCGGACAGTGCGCCGAATTCTGCGGCCAGCAACACGCCAAGATGGCCTTCTTCGTCGTCGCCTCGCCGCCCGAGGAGTTCGCGGCGTGGCGCCGAAAACAGATCGAGCCGGCGACCTCCCCGCGTGACCCGCTGCGCGCGGCCGGGCTTCATGTCTTTCTTTCGCGGAGCTGCATGGCCTGCCACACGATCCGTGGCACGACGGCCGGCGGCCAGGCCGGTCC